>JAOUKW010000374.1 GCA_029882335.1 Candidatus Heimdallarchaeota archaeon
GTGGTAAATGTAATATTATGGTTAATACGCATTTGAATGCAGCAATTAACCTGGCTTCGTCCACGATCCGAAGCAGAAGCTGATTTCAGCTAGTTTGGCAGATTTTCCAAACTTAAAGATCTAGTGTAAATATCAAATTTCAAAGAGAAAAAACTAAAAAATCATAATCTCACCTGATAAATTCTACAAATAATTGAATACACCTAAATGTTTAAGTTTAAATAACATTGGAATAGTATGTTATATTCGGTTTATTATGTTTAAATTTAGCGAAATAACGTATTTATATAATTGACTACATATCATATTTATGTTCAAATATGATTCATTCATTGGCTTGACAGATATGCCAAATGAGACTAAAATTATAATGCGTAAATACGGATTGATTAGATTTATTGCATCAGCCTCATTTGGGATCGCAAATACAATTCTAACATTATTTATTATTGATAATTTAGGTTTCAAAAATGCATCCATCGTATTTACAATAATGATGGCGACTCAATTGGTATTAGATTATCCCTCAGGTAGTCTTAGTGATTGGCTTGGACAAAGGTTTATATTAAGTTCTTCATTTTTATTATCCGCAGTTGGATTTTTCCTTCTAACTCTCGCCTCAAATTTTAATCATTACGTTCTAATTGCTATCCTATTTGGAATCGCAAATTCACAATCATCAGGTACACTGCAATCATGGTTAGATAATAATTATAAAAAATTTGAAGGAGATTTTGATAAAGATAAGAAACAATATGGCTACGCAATGACTAGATTTCAAGCATTTGATACTTTAGTTATCGGTTTTGCAATTGTAATTGGAGGAATGATATCATCAAAATTTTCAAGAGAATTGGTTTTCTTTATTCAATCAATACTCGTCTTAATTGCAACAATTCTTACATTTAAAATATTAAAAGTAAATGATTCTATTTCACCAGAACAAATTATACAATCATTAGATAATACAAAGCCTAGCTACTTAGATATTATTAAAAATGGATTGAAATTTGTCTATTCTGAAAAAACAGTATTTTTCTTTATTATTGGTATCGCAATTTTTCAATTAAGTTGGACTGTTTGGGGTACATTACTACTATTCCCCATTTATTTTAATTATACTGGATCTGATTCTGGTGCTGGAATTTTAAGATCTCTAATTTTCTTTACCGGTGTATTTATACAAATAAAATTATCAAATGCCACTAGAAAAGTAGAAAATAACAAATTATCTCTATTAATATTTGTACAAGGAATATTATGTTTAGGAGGAGCTTTTACAATTTTTACCTTGTATCCAGCAACAGGATATTTCACATTAACCGGATTTATCTTGATATTTTTATTAATGACAATTTCAATTAGTATATTCATGCCATTCATTTCTACTATAATTCAAAGAATGCTTATCGATTTAGTACCATCTGAATATAGAAACAGTATATATTCACTTATGCCCACAATTCAAGGTGCTTTTGCATTA
Source organism: Candidatus Heimdallarchaeota archaeon (assembly GCA_029882335.1). Lineage (GTDB taxonomy): Archaea > Asgardarchaeota > Heimdallarchaeia > Heimdallarchaeales > Kariarchaeaceae > JAOUKW01. The sequence goes on from JAOUKW010000374.1 coordinate 1,484, forward strand.
GCATTACTACCGTTTTCCGGTTTCGTAGCCGAAACTTATGGATTATCTTCAGTTATTATTATTTGTGGTGTTATATTAGCAGTGTCAACGCTCTTCATCCATGTTTCAATTATAACTAAACAGAAAACAAATTTTACAACAATAGTAAAAGAAGATAAACCTACAATTGTAGTTTCTGGCGAGTAGATTAAATAGTGAGTGTTTTCTTTAAACACCATTATTTCACTAATATTTACATTCTTATTTACATTCTTATTTAATAGAATCCAATATACTTTTACCAAGAGTTACAAATACTTCCTCAACATTATCTCCTGTAAGAGCAGATGTTTCCACATATAATTTACAATTTAAATTTTGTGCGAGTAAATCACCCTCATTTTTAGAAATCTCTCTATCTGATTCTAAATCATTTTTATTACCAACTAAAACTAACTCTGGATTCTTAACATTCTTTCTTAATTCATTTATCCACATTTCTACATTACTATAAGATTCATAATTAGTCAAATCAAAAGTTATTATTGCACCTCTTGTCCCACGATAAAACATTTCACGTAATGTTTTGAATGATTTTTGACCTGCGATATCAAATATTTGGAAACATATCTTTTTATCATAAATATCTGCAAATTTTGTTTTAGGTTCCATACCGATAGTCATCAAATATTCCTTTTTAAAAGAACTATCAACATATCTACGAACTAAAGATGTTTTACCAACTGCCCCATCACCAAGTAATACTAACTTAAATGCATAATCAAATTCTTTTAAGGGCATAAATACTAGTTCAACTACATCGTATTAATACTTTTATAATTTAGAAAATATGAATTTTAAAAATTGTGAACTAAATAACACTTATTTTAGCCGATTACATTGAGCTATATTTTTTCATATAGCAGGGCCTATGCGCAATTTTCAAATTTATCAATAACACAATAAAATGAAACTTTAATATAAACCCAAGATCATTTAATCCTAACAATTCTAAATTACCCCCACTACCTTCTATCTTCCAACATTGGTTAAGAGTCTGTCTCAATAATAGAAATTCTATTGAACTTGAGTATTATATGCCATATTCTTATTCATTACATTACCATTAATATACTCATATCTTATTCTATTTTCAATATAATTTGCAAATAAATAAAATCCATTTTCATAGCTAGTTTGTTTTGCATAACTTCTTCTACATACTGTATCTCAGATATGTCTGAAATGATGGACATCAAATGTTGTATTCCCAACTGTTAGAGAAACCAATCATAAATAAGTTATTTTCAGAGTAAAATTATAGTTAGCATCAACTTGTGTTGTTAATTAATTTTGAAAATAATTAATAACATTAACGACAAAAATTTCTCCTTGAATGATTAGATCCTTTCCTGAGCTATATGACTTAGTTATAGAAAAGTTCCAGTCGAATGTTTGATCCATTTCTGAATACTATTGGTCTTGGTTATTAATAAATAAAGCGTCAAGTAAGTTGGAGGTAGGCGACAACCAAGGCGACAAAAATTTGTAGTTTATTTTTGGTAGGTTGACAGAATAAAAAATGATTTAATTAGACAGTTTTCGAAGATAAGTTTATAAGGTGAAATAGGGAATATAGTATAGAACAGTATGTCACAACTATCATATAAGGGGAAAAATAAGTTTGTTGATAAATGTATATCAATATTAAGAGAAAGATTTGGTGACATTCCAGATGTTGAAGATGCGCTAGGGGATGAATTTACCGTTTTTATTAAGTTTAAAAACGATGTTACCAGTGATTTAAAATTTGATGCCTATAAGGGATATGATATTATCTTTCAAACAGGCCATGATGATAAACTAGCATATGTTGAATTAATTGCTTAATCCTTAAATTCTTTTATTAACTCCCAACCATCTAATATTTCTTTGATCTCTTTCTTATCCTTATTATTTATAAATCCAGTTCCTATTTCTATATGTCCTGTCTTAGGATTAACATAAACAAAACTGTACTCTACTTTTTTATTTATAAATGCTTCAAATACCATTGTTGTTGAATTCTTCTTATATAATTTAGTAGCATTATTTAAGATACTAAAATATTGATTTTTTTCTGTAAGATGAGGGTTTAGTTTATGCATTGCTCTATTAGTTTTATTCTCCTTAAGTTTTAACGCTTGATCTTTTTTAAATTCAAATTTATTTGTAGTCAATATTATTTTCGTATTTCCTTCAAATTGGTCAATATCTTTTAATTTTTCAATTTCACCACTTGCTGCGATTGGTCCCTCTTCATATTCTATGTAATTAGAAACTAATCTTCCAGATGCAGATTTTGCAAACCTACCCTTATCATCTCTTGGATGTTTACTTTCTTCCCATTCTTTCAAGATAACCATCCATTTGCCTATAGTCTGGAAGCTTACTGATCCAAACTCATCTGCAATCTCTCTAACTGTTTTATCTTTTCTATCATGGAATAATTTTACCAGAGAATCATCATATCGTAACTCAATCTCTGCTTGTTTCTTGCTGGGAAACCAATTATCAATTCCAATTGACTTACCCTCTTCTAAATTATCTAATCCATATTCCTCTGCTACAGTTGATAGAATAGTACACCTGCAGTTAGGATGTAGTGGTGGTTTAAACTCCCAATCATCTATAG
>JAOUKW010000046.1 GCA_029882335.1 Candidatus Heimdallarchaeota archaeon
TAGTTTCAAAAGTTGGGAGAACTCTAATAACTCCCGTGGGTGTAGAATAATTCATATAAATCTCTTCTAAATTCGGCTCACTGAAATATACGGTAAAGGATAATATTTCATCAGATTTAGGTATTTCTGGAAGTAAGATATAGTTGACTATAGGATTTTGTAGATCAGAGAGCACATAGTTAATAGATCCGTCTTCTCCTACAGCAATAAAATCAATCTCTCCATCTGCATTTGCATCAGAAGTGGTTATTCCTGTAATTGGGGTTAATATATCTGATCTTCTGCGTAGTATCTCTCCAGTGGTACTATTAACTACGTATATCGTTGTATCTTGACCTACAGCAACAATCTCTGGGGTTGGGCTGCCAAATAAATCAACAACTTCAAAATCACGAAACAAATTACCTCCAACTGATTGTTCCCATACGGTTGTAAAATCAACACCATTTAACACACGGATGGTTCCTCTACCTGGATCATCTATTATATCTGGTATGTTATCGCCATTAAAATCATGAAATTCAATGGTATTTTCACTTAGAATTGGTATAGTTGAAATGATTGAATGGTCTGCTACAGTGCCATTATACATAGTAGTATGGGTCACAACCTCCTCAATTCCATCATCATTCATATCTAACACCCCCATAATCCTACTATTGGAAGAAACAGTATAAACAACAGAACCTGGATTAAAAATACCTGTTCCATCACCATCCCTCAATACGTAATATGTATCGAATGTATCTACAATAATTTCCTTTAAACCATCATCATCTTGATCTGAAAAAAAGATATTATTGACATATGAATCAGTTGATATGAAGTCATTCACCATTATCTCACCATTTAATCCATTGTAGATGTATACAAGGAGTTCAGATGAACCTGGTAATTTATAAATAACAACAAGCTCATTTACTCCATCATTGGTAATGTCTTCAGAATTCCAGTTAATAACTTCGTAGGTGTTATTGAATGTTAAACTATTAAATTGAGTCTGTCTTGTAAATCCATCAATCCAAATGAATATATGGTCTTGTCTTAAAACAGAATTATAATTGACCATTCCATGGATAATTAAGTCTTCAGTAGCATCATTGGTAAAATTAGTTGTTTTCATCTCTCTTGGTTCTATTGTATAATCACTCTGAGAGGGTATTATGGTAGTTATTTGATTTTGGTAAACTATATTGGTATCAGATCCATTAAATATAATTAACTCTGCATCAATAAATCTCTTAATTGTAGCAATATCTGGAACTCCATCTCCAGTAAAATCCGCAGAAACCAATTTATCATAATCTGAATCGGTATATTGCACATAAGTGGCTTCATGGGTGTCTTCACTAATGACAAGTTTATTCCAAGGAATATTTGTTGAATGAGAATCTGGATTGACAACCGACGTTGTTAGTTTATCAGTTGATTGATTATCTGAATATTCTTGTTGTTGATATAATTGAGGATCATTGCTTTCTGCTTGATGTAGTCCATATATTTGAAATTGCATTGTCGAAAACAAGATCAAAAAGAATAAGATTTTCAATTTTTTAGAAATGTTGATATTTCTGATTGATTTATTCATATGGAAGTATATAGGATTTTACTTTTAAACCTTACCTTGTTCTAGAAAAAATAAATGATACATTTTTTTAGAAACTCAATACTTAATTTAAATCCTCATCTAAAGATTGATATATTTTTTATAGTAATTTAATATGTGACAAAAATTCTCATACCTATTCAAATAGATCATGGACGAGATAGTATTGCATCTGGACATCTAGGTGGAGCACCTAAATATTTCATTGCAAATTTAGAAAATGAAGAGCAGGATATAATACTTCCCAATACATCCAAAAAATTTGGTGGTACTCTACCACCAATTCAATTAATTCTTAATGCAGAACCAGATTATGTATTCTCTAAAGGTGCTTGTGGTGGTGCATTTACAAAATTGAGTCAAAATGGTATTGGTGTCTATGAAATTGGTGATTTTAACATAAAAGATGCTATATCCAAGTTCAAGGAAAACCAATTAGAGAAAATCACTGAAGGATCTCATGGATCCTGTAACCATTAATTAATACAAACTTGTTTTAAGTAATCAGCTAATGTAATTTAGAAATATTTATCTTATTTGAAGTTGATTTTAATTTGTGTAATCAGTGCCGAGTGCACTGGTTATGCTTGCTTAATCTACGTTAGTTACAACAAAACCTGGGTCTGATATCGGGAACGTAATATATAATATTCCATCCACATATTTTGCTTTTGCAGAATCTGGAATTACATGTTCATGGAGATCAAATGATACATTTACCTTCTTCGATCCAAACATGTCTGCCAATTCATCCTTTCTTTCGGCTGAAAGTGACAGCTTGTCCGGTTTTGCCCTTAGGTTAATGCTTTCCTTTTTAATTCCAGGCAAGGCAACAGATATTGTTAATGTTCCATCCTCAACATGCTGATAGGTTTGGGAAAAGTTACCCCCTTTCATATCATTCATGATGAATTTGTAAGATTTACTACTACCAGGTTCACAGCAATTTGTAGCTGCTGTAAACATCTTTTCGGAAGGACTACTACAAAAACTTGTAGCAATTTTTGGTCCCTGATTTATATGAAATTGATGTGCGTCTTTCATTTTTTTCACCTTGAACTAATCAATAGAAATATTATGCCAGTTATCCTTACTCTTGGTTTCCTCAGCTTTGATAATTAAATCAGATAGATTGTAGCTTAATTTCTCTACTTGGGATTTAAAATCCTTTAGAAAATCTATCGCTTGAATTGGATCTGCTTTAATAAATCCATCTGCAATCATTTCAAAGTACTGTTTTGTTGCAATAATTTGGATGATGAAAGTATCAGTAATTGAGGATAGAAAAGACGTACCGTAATTGGATCTTTTGAATCCGAGTTTGGATCCTTCTTGTTTTTCGAGTAGTTTTTTACTGGTTAATCGGTGAAGGATGGGGTAAATAGTTCCTCTCTCAGGATACCAACCATCTATTTGTTGATCTAGGTGTTTTAATATGTCACTAGCCTCAGTGTATTCTTCAGATAGTGCTGTTAAAACTAATAGTTCGACTGGTGATAGAGATTTATCCTGTATTTTGAAATTTTGTAACCACATAGAATCACCTATTTGAGAACATACATTATCATATTATCCATATCAAATGATGAATTTGATGATTAAATAATATTGTATGTTGTCTAATATTTATTGAGTTGTTCTAATTATATTTATCTATTATATTAAATAAATATATCTATGTGGATATTTTATTTTTGGAAAAAAATGTTTGAGCTCATACATTTTTAATTAACTTTCATTTGTACAATACTTGACAATTTTACCTTATCAAAAATATAATAAGATGTTAATACAATAATTTGCATTATTCTATTTTCAAACAATGTATAAAACGTACAATAGGTGTAATTTAAATGGAAAAAACAAGAATATCACTCATATTAATTATTTTATTTTATTCAGGAATAATAATTAGCATATCTACTGCTCATGTACCAGTAAACCCTGACCAAAGTGAAGGGTTAGCCACCGCAACTCGAATTGATGACCCTACAAAGTCTTGGGTAATTTATGGAGAGTCTACTCTAGATCAACTCACACAATACTTTTATTTCGACATATTGGCATTCGATACTTTATTTCTATCATTTACAAAAGCAATTAGGGATGAAAATATGAATTATAATCCCAAACTAATTCTATTTGGTGTAGAATTTAATTCCTCCGAAGTATTAGATTCACATATAGAAATCCCTGAGGGATATGGTTGGATAATAATTTCTGATGAGGTTCAAGAAAAAATATATGAGCCATTTGGACCCAGTTATTATGATCCGTTGGGTCTTTATAATTATACTACCCCTTCAGATGCTCGATATTATCTGGCAATAACCGCTGAATCAGAGGGATTTTATTCTATTGCTATCGGATTAAATGAAAGGTACTCTTTAATTGAATGGATTACTGTACCTCTTAGTATGGTAAATGTATACTTATGGGAAGGACAATCTATTCTGTTTCTACTATTACCATGGGTAATAACCATCGGAATTGGTTATTTTTTGATAAAAAAATATCAATTGACAGATGCAAATACAGATTATAAGGAAAAATTATTTATTTTAATTATAGCATTGTCTAACTTTTGCTCTTCTTTAAATTTTTTTAGTCAAATATTGATCTCAATGTATAAATCTGGTCAGAATGAAGGACTGATTATCTCAATTGTTATTGGAATACTGCCTGCATTAACTGGATTAATGATGGTTCGAAGTTTAGTATTGAGTAATAATAGTATGACTAGATTAAACCAAAAATTAACAATTTACAGCATCATTAATTTATTAATTTGGGCTGGATTTGTTATATTTCCTTTAATATCTTTAATGTATGTAGTTTGGAGGGTAATTTTTTATCCCTCTGTTGCTAGATTATAAAAATTCAATTTGTTAATTATTAATTACGCTGCAGGATATATCTTAAACTTGATTAAATCAAATTTTATTTACATTGTGTGAGTAAAAACCTTGAATTCTCATTTTGTAAAAAATCCACCTTTTTAATTGCCTCATCAAGTGTTTTAACTATATAATATGGTTTTCCTGGTATCATTTTGACAAAAAAGGAAATTACCGTTCTCATTATTATATTTCTATCCATAATAAAAACAATTGCCTCTAAATTATTAATTTGATTTAATCTTTCAGCCACATAATTTCTTAATTTTGCTGAACCCTTATCTGATACATTTTGGACATCACTTATATGATAAAAGTATTTAAATTCTTTACTCAATTGTTCTATTTTATCCATAATCATTGTCATACTATACATTGTGGGATAAGGAATTGCCTTGAAAAATATGATATTACTACCAATCTTGTAAACTTGTGATTGAATTAAATCGATTTCTTCTTTTGACGTTGATTCAGGGTAGAATTTCTTTGCTAGAGTAATCGAGCTTGAATCCGACAATAGCATATATTATGAACGCGCGTTATTTAATATAATTGATCAGCTAATATTCATTAATTCATATATAATCTAGATTTCATTACAAATGATGATTCATGAATTTTTACCAATCTATGATAGATTGTTTTATTGAATTATAAATTATTTATCATATAAATGGAAAATACACCCGAATTAAGACATCACTGTCATGAAAGTCGGATAAATCTCCACTAAAATCTATTAATTGCTGGTGATATTTTTTCTCAAATGCATCCGCGAAGTTATCCAATGCAGTTTGTAATATACGTGTGGATTTTTCAGCCTCTAAAACGGCAAATATCGATTTGCTCTTCTTAAAAATAAAAGTTGAATCCAATGTTTGTATCTTACGTAAGTCACCTTCTCCCTTGGTTACTTCTTTGAATATTTCATTCATTGAAGATGTAATTCCACCAAATAAAATACTATCATTTGGATTATCTTTGTATTTATCAGAAAGGTGTTTTTGAACAAGTGTTTGTCCATTGGTATGGATGATAAGCAAACGAAATAGGTTGGTCGGGCTGGAATAAGCAAAACTTGGTTTATTTAAGTACATAATTGTTAAAATTAACATTGCTGGAGTGGTTGTAATTGCTGCAGGTATCTCTTTTCCAGTAAAATGTTCACTTAACTCAAGAAATGAAGAAATGACAAATAAGAAACTAGCAAAGGATAACACAATGGAATATTTCTTTGAATTTTGATTATTGCTAAATTTAGCCATTCTTAAAAATCCATAAGTTGAAAAAATCCAAACCGAAATTTGTAGGATATCAAGAGGAAAATCCCAGAAAGGGATATTACTTGAGAGTGGCCAATTTCGGGGATTCTCTCTCATATCATATAAAAATGCTGCAGTATAAAAGCCTAAAAATAAACCACTCATACTATAAATTAGAATAGTACGTCGAATGATAGGTTTATCATTTAAGGCATATTCTAAAAATGTATAAAGAGATAAAAGAGTAAATACTAAAAAGATGTTATGAACTTCTTTTCTAGTATCCCATACTTCTCCCAAGGGATTAAGTAAAAGATCTGTTGCAGTTCTCATCAAAGCAAATAGGAATACAAATAATAGCCATATTATCGGATCTACGCGCTTAATCAGGTACTGGTATGAAATTAGTAAAACGATGATGATTAAGAGAATTAACTGAACAAAATAAAAATTAACCATTATTTAGGATAATTAGTGTATATTTTAAAATGTAATGCAAATCAAATAATTAATCTGAATAAATTTGGAATAAAAATCGCAATTTAGAATACTGGATTTGGGCTATCGCCACCCATGGCGTAATCAATTAACTCGATGATATCTCTGACTATGAGCATTCCCTCATTATTTGTGGCTTTGACTCCATCTTCAAATCTAGATACTTCATAGGGACATGATACTGCTAAAATTTTAGATCCTGTACCAACAGCTTCCTTGACTCTTCGGTCTGATAATCTCTCCTTCATGAAGTCAATAGAATAGGAATCGGTCCACATTCCTCCGCCTCCTCCTCCGCAGCAGTAGCCGTTTTCCTTGCATCTTCCCATTTCGACTAATTCAATACCCGGGATTGCTTTTAATAACTTTCGAGGTGCTTCATATTCTCCATTATGTCTACCAAGATAACATGGATCATGGAATGTAACTCTGATTGGAATTTCTCTGGTAAATTCCATTTTATCTATGTAATCAACGAGTAATTGGGTGTAGTGTCTGACGGGATATTCCTTTCCTCCTTCCATCTTGGGATATTCATTCCTGATGGCATTGAGTGCATGAGGTCCGGTTACGACAATTTCTTTGAATTCATATTTGTCAAATGCAGCCATATTCTTTTCAGCTAATTGCTCAAATAATCCTTTTTCTCCTGCTAATCTTTGAGAATCACCATCTGATTGTTCTTCAACACCGAGGATGGCGAAATCTATACCAAGTTTATTAAAAACTCGGGCCATTGCTCTTGCAGCGTCTTGACCTCTTGGATGATAGGCAGGATAATCACCTACAAACCACATCCAATCCACCTCTCTTCCAACTGATTTTATGATTGGAACGCCAACTCCTTCTTCAAGAGTTTTGATCCAGTCAACTCGTTTTCTTGCAGGTTCACCCAGTGGATTTCCATATCTTGAACTGTTCTCCAATGCTTTTTCTAGTTCTTCTGGAACAAATCCTTCAAGTAATGCCTCTTCTCTAACAGCAGGCATGATTTTCATCATATCAACTGCTTTGGGACATACTCTATAGCAATTACCACATGTTGTGCACAGATATAGGTTTGGATCATTAAATAAATCCATACCAGTTTCTACCCATCTGACTAATTTTCGTGGTCCATAATCTCCTACATGATCTACAGGACATACAGTCACACATTGAGCACATTGGTAACACCAACCGAAAGATTCAGCTCCAGGTACTGCTGTTACTTTTTCTTTATTTTCTATCGAAAAATCTTTTATCACCCTATCCAGAAGCATTCTGTTCCAGCGACCTGAAACATCAATACCATCAATGAACGCTTCTTCTTGCTCAAGAAATCGATTGTCATTTTGTTTCAATTATTGTTCTACCTCTTTTTTATGTAAGCCGAGTAACCTCTCAAGTAATTCAGGCATTGACGGCATAATGGTGTTAAATTCATTTGTCATTCGCATTCTAAGTACAGTGTACATGTATACAGAAAAGACTGCACACAAAAATATCTCTGTCTCAAAACGAGATGACGGTGGTACGTTAGGCTCTCGAATACCTAATTCTTCTGCAATGGAATCAAGTTTTTTAATTTTTTTGCCTATTAATATATACTGTTCTCCATAAGAAGGGGCATCAAGATCCTCGTTCTTGTCAAGTACTAATGGTAATGCGCCAGTTCTTGCATGAGGATCCCATATCCAATTACCCCATAACCAATATTGATCTGGGTTGGAATAGCATAACACTTCTGCAGCAAATTCATACCCTCGTCTTACCTTTAAGGTATTTATTGACATATTACAGAAGCGATTAAAACGATCTTCAAATTTATCATCTCCATGTAGGAGATTTGTTACACCGTGGGATAATTCTTCCCATTGAAGATCAGACCACCTTTTACTAATTTTTTTAGTAATAAAAATCCAGCTACACATGGATTTTAGATTATCAATTGTTAATTCTCCAGTGACCCATGATTGAATTTTAGAAGCTTTGACTTCAAGACGTTTGCCTAGGCTACGTAGCGAATCAACTGACATTCGATTATAGATCTCCTTAATAAAATCATAAGAAGTCAACAAATCAATTGAGATATCTTCTAGTTCAGAATCGGTCATCTAGATCAACCTAAACTTAATCACCTGCAACTGCAGATAATTTTAGTTTTCTAAGTGCACTAACAGCCTTCATAGCTGCTGCACCAGCGGAGGATATAGAATCCTCAAGATCTGCAGGACCAACAGCTGCACCAACAGCAAAAACACCGGGTCTTTCGGTTTGTGTGGTGTTTAATGGTCCACCAATAGTCTTAATATAGCCATGATCTTCCAAGGGTAGATGAAGCATATTTGCCATGTCTAAAGTTCCCTGTGATGGTTCCATACCTACAGAGAGAACAACAATATCCATCTCCACTTCCATGGGACGGCTCATAGTTGTATCTTCACCTTTGACAACTAATTTGTCACCTCGTTTGATTACTTCTGTAGCGACTCCTTTAACAAAATTCACATTATGTTGTTCTTGAGCTCTCCAATATAATTCATCTTCCCAAAATCCGTATGCACGAAGATCAATATAGAAAATGAATACACGAGTATCTGGTAGTAATTCTCGAATCTCAATTGCTTGTTTACATGCAATTCCACAACAGACTTTGGAACACCATTGGTTGCCAAGCTGTCGATCTCTGGAACCAACACATTGAATGAAACAAACTCGTTCTGGTACCTTACCATTTGATGGTTTGACGACATTTTTATCTTTTAACATCTTTTCCAAATCGGTCAGAGTTAAAACATCTGGTTGCTCATAATAGCCCCAGTGTTGTTGTGCTCCTGAAGTATATCCAGGGTCAAAATGCTTGAAACCTGTTGCAATTATTACAGAACCAACAGTGACAGATTCTGTTGTACCACTTTCTGAAGTTATGGTTGCTGTAAAATTACCGAGTTCTCCATCAAGTGCAGTGACGGTGGAACTTAGATGAACTTTAATATTTGAATCATCTGTAACCGGTTTAATGAGGTCTTGCATCGCTTCTTCTGCATCTCTAAATACAGGACCAGTTAACATTGCATATCTTTCAGCAATAGGATTGCCTCCCAAAAATGCGTTTTTCTCAACTAATATAACAGGATTACCCAGATCGCTAACACCACGACTTGCCTCGAGGCCTGCGGGGCCACCTCCAATTACTAATACAGTATTTGTCATTCAGTCTCTAAGATGTTTTTTTAATAGAGATAAAAAAAGCGATCGATCGTAAAATAAAGATTTGCTAGAGGATGTCCAATCTTTTCAAGGTCTGATAAGTGGCTTTTATTAAGTTTCAGACAATTTGTCTTTTTTCAATATCAATCAAATGTGGATATTTGTTTAATTTTATTAAGGAATATTAATTAATTCTACTATTGAAACTGAGCAAATCTCCAAAAATATTCACTATATCTTATTTTTATTAATGGTATTGATATACGATATAGCAAACTAACTAAGGGTAATTTCTTTGATTTGTGGGTAGTAACTTGTTTGTTGTAATTTTTCCAACATATATGTAAAAATGAATTAAATATAATATGCAATCAAAAAATTATTTCTCTATACAAAGAATGACCGCTAATAAGGGAATATCATTGTTAATTGGCTTTTACACTTCTTTTGTAATAAAATAACAAATTTACTATCATATGATTATTTTTTAATAATTACATCTAATAATTTCATATCCAATAGCAAGTAATGGAAATTTATTATCACGAGGATCAAATCATTTATCATCCAAAAAGTGAATTTGCAGGGGATTCTATGAGGAAATATCCTGAAAATCCTCAACGAATTATATCGATTATGAATAAGATAAACAAAGATCCTAATTTTTCTGTAATATCACCTACTATTGTGGATAAAGACATTATAGCACTGATTCATGACTTGGAATATATTAATTTTATTGAAGGGGGTCTCCCGAAAGACTGGAAGGGTGAAGTTGAGGAAGTTGCACCTACCATGTTTTATCGATCATTGGAGGATTTAGTATCTCCATCACCTGATAGACAACCAAACTCCTTTCAAAGTAAGCTGGGTTACTATTTTTTCGATCCCTCAACACCATTTACTAATGATAGTTATATATCTGCCCTATCATCTGCATCTGCGGGAATTGCATGTGTGGAGTCATTAATAAATAATCAAAATACCGCAGTTGCATTATGTAGACCCCCTGGACATCATTCAACTGCATCTACAGGTGGTGGATATTGTTTTTTTAATAACATTGCAATAGCTGCTCAGTATTTAGTTAATAAAGGTAAGTCGGTATCCATTCTGGATCTAGATTTTCATCATGGTAATGGTACTCAGAAAATATTTTATCATACAAATCAGGTTCAATATGTTTCCATCCATGGTGATCCTAGAACGAATTATCCATTTTACTGGGGATTTAAGGACGAAAAGGGTAGTGGCGATGGAATCGGCTTTAATCATAATTTTCCAGTAGATGGGGCAATTTCTGAAGAAAGCTATTTACAAACCATGGATTTGGCTATTGATCAAATTAATGAATATAGTCCTGATATTGTTCTCCTTAGTATGGGATTTGATACCTTTTACAAAGATCCAGTGGCTGGAATGAGACTAAAGGAAACCAGTTATTCGAAAATTGGTGAAAAGCTAAGAGATTTTTCCAAGTTAGGTATATTTCTCGAGGGAGGATATAGTATCAAAGAATTAGGTACAAATTTTGTCAATCTCAATGCACCTTTAATAATCTAAATTCATTTTAATCAGATTATTGAAATTTATCACTGAAAATATTAAATAATTATGATAATTGATACTCATATACAATAACTTTGGACTGATAAATTAGAATCACCAAAATGTATCCTTTAAGATACTCACTAATGTTAAAACTGAATATTCTTTTAAATGTCATTTTTTATCTATGTTATGTCAAATATGGAAAAACTATAAAAGCTAGTGTTGAATTATTTATTTCGTTATTGTAGAGTGTAAGAGTAACACCCAACACTATCAACAGATCAATACTATAGGGATGTTATGTTGAAAAATTCAAATGAAAAGGATAATTTTATTTCATCTAGATCTGAAAGATTATTTTCTATGATACATGATTCTATTTTAATTGTATCCGATAAAAAAATTTCATTTGTTAATCCTCAATTTACAGAAGAGTATGGATATACAATAGATGATTTAGGTAATATTGATGTTGTAAATTTATTTAGTGGGTCTGAATTAGATTATTTCTTTAATAGACCTATTCCCACTTTTTATAACCTACAACTGAAAATAAAAACAAAAAGTGGTAGTTTTAGACATTGCAGAATTACTGGTTCTGTTAAAACTGAACAAAATGAAATTGTTGATCTAGATATGATCATTCGTGATAATTCAGATAAATTATTACAAGAAACATTGGCAAGTCAAAAATTAATCGAACTACAGGCTTCTCATGACGTATATAAAGCACTGGTTGATAATCTTCCAGTGGGAATAATATTAAATGAGATTGAAGGACCTTTTAATTTAACAAATAACACCTTAGAGAAAATGTTGGGATATACCAAGGAAGAATTATTGAAACTAAGTACTTCTGATATTAGCTTTGAGGAAGATATGAATGTTCAAATCCCTATGCTCCATGAGATGATACAAGGTAAGCGAGATCGATTTGTTCATAGAAAAAGATACAAAACAAAAAGCGGAGAGGTAATTTGGGTTGATATAAGTTATCAAATAATTAAAGATCCAAAAACCAAGAAAAAATATTACTTCTCAATGGCAAATGATATTACACAAAAATTACTTGATGAAGAAATTAAACATAGATTACTGGAGCAAAACCATAATCTACAGAAGATGGATACAGTAGCAAAATTAACTGGTGGATTAGCCCATGATTTGGGTAATTTATTCGCAGTAATCAATGCAAATATTGAATATTTGGCAGAGATAATCGAAGATAATGAAGACATTCAATCAAGTATAGAGAGTATTAAGAATTTTAGCTCAAGGGGTAGTAGTTTAATTTCTGAAATTATGAATATTTCTAAATCTGCCAAAATTGAAAAGACAGAGATTGATATTCATGATTTATTGGAAACCATAATTTCAGTTTCACAAACCTCTATGAAGAACGTCAATTTTGAAAAGAAATTCAGTGCTAGAAAATCACGTATTAACCTGAGCTTAGATAAATTTCAAAATGTGTTTTTAAATCTAATAGTCAATGCCAAGGATGCTATGCCTGATGGTGGTAGAATTACAATTAATACAAAAAACGTATCCATATTTGATTTAGATAAATATGAAGTCCCCATTGGTAGAGAATTACCTGATAATTTTATTGAAATTAGCCTAAAGGATACTGGAATAGGGATTTCAAAAGGTGATATTTCAAAAATTTTTGACCCATTTTTCACAACCAAAACGACAGGTACAGGATTGGGTCTTAGTAACGTATATAATACAGTTTTGCAACATCATGGCTTCATTAATGTAAATAGTGAGATCAACGAAGGTACTGAATTCGATATTTATTTACCTTTGTAGCATTAATTCTGTACAATTTTATGAACCATCTGATTTTTTTGGATGTATCACTTTTATGAATAGAGTGGCTACTTGAACGTAAGTTAACTAAAAAATTTCAATGTAATCATATCAAAATAGAAAGAGTTTAAATAATATTGTGTGTAAATATGTTTATGTGTAAATATATTACACAGGTGATACTAATAAATGAAAGAGTTCGAACCGTCAAATCACAATCATGGTATTCGAAAATCCAAACTTAATTCTAAGAATCCCATCGTTGCGAAAACTACAGTGAAAGAGATTAATCAAAAAATACCAATATCAGATAGCTTCCATACCAAATCCTCCTCAACTAACCTTTCCAAAATCAATTCTCAGTCATCTACAATCAAAGTCAAGAATCATGTTGTTACTCATACAATAAAGTCTAAAGTTCCTACAGCAGAAAATAAAGTGATTACCGTTAAAAAGACAATATCAAGACAGTCAAACAATCAATCCAATCCAACTCATAAAGGATTAAACCAAAAAAACCCATTACAGAATAACAATTCCACCAATTCAATCATACCTTCTCATTCTAATAAGACTATTAAACATAAGATTAGACGAATAATGACAAAAACTCCAAAAATGCAAAATAAAATAAAACAAATATTTGTTGAGAGTACTATTGGTCCTGCGATCGATGAGGAAAGTAAATCGCTTATATTCAGTGGTACAATACGCGAAATAAAGGAAAATATATCCGAAATGTATTCATTACCAATTGATGAGTTTAATATTTGTCATAAAGGTAGAATATTGGATGAAAACAAGACGCTTAAAAGTTATAAAATAAAAAATAATGACACTTTACAAATAATTCCTGTGTCAATTGCTGCTTAAATATAAGAATTAATATTATTCTATGTTTTAGTTAAATCTATTTGATATATTGTAACTATGATTTGCTTTTAAGATTCTTCTTAGCCTCTGCAAAAGTCATTTCCAGTGGCTTCGATTTCTTTAGTCGTATTTTTCCAGCCTCATCCTGATACTTTTGTAATTCTGTATCTAGCTCCTTATATTTACTATCTATTTCGTTTAATTCTGCCATATAGGCATTTCTTAGTTCACTTTCTTTTGGACTGCCTTCCCGGGTGACTTTAAGCGTATTGTTTATTTGATTTCGTCTATTATCTAAATTCTTCAATTTAGTTTGGAGTTCAAATATATTCATTTCTACATCCTTCAGCTTTGAATTCAATTCAAATAGGTATCTTGCTATTTTCTTGTCTTCTTCTGTTAATCCTGAATCCTCGATTAACTCTTCTAGTTGTTCCATTCTTAAGACTGATAATTGCACAGAATGGGCTATTAATCGTTTCATGGTAAATTTTAGTTTTCTCACTGAATTTGCATCAACATCTACAATAGCAATTGTTTCATTTCTTCTTATTTTATATTTTATTTCTTGACCTTTCTCAGGTTCAAAATCCTTATCTGAAGAAATGGAGAGATATATCTGTAATTTATCCTCTGTTGAATTATCAATCTCAAAATTATAATAGATGTATTGGATACTGTGCTTTATCGCTTTATACCCTTCTATCTCAAAATGAGAATGTTTAGTTTCACGTTTAATATAATAATCAATGAAAACATTATTTTCCAAAGCATAAGTTATGAAAAATTCTAATCCCTTATTTACCCTTGGAATTATTGCCTCACCCATAAAACTCAATCCTTGGTCAGTATAACTTACTAAAGAAATAGGACCTGAGATCAATGGGTATCCTAAATCATTCTTAAATTCTATTACTTTGAATGGATGAATTTTATGATTGAAGAAATTATAATATAAAATCTTGTTTCCTTGTAGTTCTTCTCGTGCTAGGGATATAATTGAACTCTCACCATTTTTTATATTTACAAGATGTTTGATTTGAAATTCTACATCACCTTGATCCAATTTATCTGCAGAATCAATTGAACTTTTATGGTAAAAAGATTCATCTGTTATATGATCTAATCGTTCTTGTTGTTTTTGTTTATTAGAATATTGGAAATCATAATTAACAGTTGAGGTAGTTTCAGATGGTCCTGATAGTGGTCCACCAGAAGGTGCTGTAGGTGCACCTAATGAAGGTCCACCACCTAATCCTCCTGCTGGTGCTGATTTTTTCAAACTACTAAATGCATTCATCAAATTTGAACCTCCCATAATTTTTGCACTACTTATGTCCTTTTCTTTGGTATCATCATATCCTCTACTAACATTTAATCTGGGTGGAATTAAATTATCATTTTCATCTAACTCAACTTCAGGTCTTTTCTTATTTTTTGGTGAAGATAAATCTAATTGGAATGTAACCGGAGTTTTAGTAGATAAGGTCATTAAGGTATCCTTCCAGTCTATTAAGGTAGTATTATCTACTATGGCATTCAATTCTAATGTCATTGGTCCTACCTCTCCATATTGCAATTCTTTATGGACTAATAAGCGATATGCGATTTTCCATGAAGGGATTTTAGCAAGAAAACTAATTCTAATTATATGATCTCCTGCCTCAAGCAAGTCTAATCGCAAATTGGTCGATTTCTCAACATTTGTTTGAGCTAAAATGAATTCCAGAAATTCGTCCAGTTTCTTTTTGACGGTCTCTTCCACAGGAATGATAGAATCAAAATCATTGACGTTTATGAATTCTATTTTCTTATCTTCCGTCAAGATTGAAATTACAGGTATCTTTCCCGTTTTATCATCCGAATGTGAAGTAATGGATTCATAACCCAGTATTCTACCTTCAATTTTCTTAGGTCCATTTTTTGTGTTTTTAAGAATAATAGTAACATTTTTTCCTCTTAGAAATGAAACCAATCCTAATACGGCATTGGTTGATGAGAACAAATTTTTATCATTAGAAGATGATATTTGAGAACCCGTAAATCGTTTACTTCTTTGAGCAGCATCAAATGTTTCAAAACTGGTATTGGTAATAATTGTAGAATTATCTTTTATTGATATTATCGAAGTTTTAAGAAAATCATCAAAATTATCATCATTTACTGGAAATAATATACTATTTCCACTTACTTCTCCTTCTGCAGTGAACCATCCTATTCCTGTTGTATATAGGTGTGCATTTATGATATTAAAATCACGCATGTTATTCTAATCTAGAAAATCATTTATTAATT
>JAOUKW010000375.1 GCA_029882335.1 Candidatus Heimdallarchaeota archaeon
AATTATTGTGATAATAGAAGTAAACTAAGCAATCTCGGATATGATATT
The DNA here is from genome assembly GCA_029882335.1 of Candidatus Heimdallarchaeota archaeon. Classification (GTDB taxonomy): domain Archaea; phylum Asgardarchaeota; class Heimdallarchaeia; order Heimdallarchaeales; family Kariarchaeaceae; genus JAOUKW01. Next base: position 49 of record JAOUKW010000375.1, read on the forward strand.
TGATTCAGTGCATTAGTTCATATAATGGTATTATTCCAACTCAATTTGTGTTGTGTCAAGGTGAATGGATGTTTTTTTTCTTGATAGATTGCTATTTCATTTTCAAATTGAATCAATTTTAAATTGGATAATAATCCTGATAGAAATATTCAATGAAATCAACTTCAACTTACTTCATTAGACTTTATAAATATAATAAGAAATTTGGTAGATTTCTTGTGTTGGTTCTTGTATTCCTTGCTTCAATTGGATTAATCATAGAATCGGTTGGTTTATTAGAATTTCCGATTGTTTTTGAGTATGCAATTTGGAATTTATTAATGGTGGCGACATTGCCGTATTTAGTCTATGCTATAAGACTCCAATTTAATTTTTCTTCTCAAGTAAAGCTATTTTACAAAAAAGGAATTCCAATGGATTCGACTGAGGGGTTTAAGTATACAAAAAACGCAATAAAAAGGAATTTTACTTGGACAATTATATTATCATTAGTAGTTTTAATATCAATAGTACTTCATTGGTTATCTTCTGATACCGAAATTGTTGCCGATGTCTTAGAATATATCAGTATTAGCTTACTTTTGTTTTATTTGGCAGTATTATTGAAGTTGGATATTCCTGCAACTGCATTATTACGACCTGGGAATTTTTTAAACTACCATACACCAGACTTTTTTCCAACATATCTTGATAATATTCTTCAAGATTCGTTGCTTACTTTTCTTGATCCTCGAACTAGATATCAATACGACGATTGGGTAATAGATATCACAAATAAATTACATCCTGAGTTTGAATCTGATGAGCAAGATCAAATAAGAATAGAAAGAGCTGTGGAGAGAATTCTGCTGTTACTATATCTTCAAAACAAAATACCTGATATTTTATCTGCTGAAACGCTAAAAAGCCATCTACTTCAGGTGATCGATCCTGGTAATTATGATAATTTCATTTCTGGAAAAGACTCGGACATGTCAATTGATGTATTTGAAGATATATTGGATATATTAGTTGATGATGTTCCGGAAGTATTTTTGCTTGTAGATAGATTGTTGATTGAAATAATGGTAAATCCAACTGCTTTTGATTTTTCACATACCTTTATAGAAGTAATTATCCCTGAACATGTAGTTGAGGTAAGAAAACCATTCAAGGTACTTGCTTATGTATTGAATCTAAGGGAAGAAGGTGACCAACGTGTTGTAACTGTTAGAGCAGATACATCTACACAGATGGAACCTCGAAACACAACTATTCAGATACCGTTGGATGAGTCCGAAGAAAAAATAAAGGAACTCATTAATCGTCAGAAGCGTCTCAATGGAGAATTAGTTTATTCAAATCGAATTATAGAGATATTAACCTATATGTTGCAAGTTGGTGATGCAGTTTGGTTACAATTCATTCCCATGAATTATGGGAATCATATCCTAAATTTGTCAATACAGGAAAATAGTGTTCATACCTATGGAACAACAACATCGATTAAGGTCAGACTGTCTATAAAAAATACCCTAAGGAAACATGGTAGTAAATTATCTGGTATTGGTGGATTAATCGTCCCTCTTGTAAGATATGTGTTTTTTTAGATAGAGTAAAAATATTGGTTTTGCATAGGAATGGAAATAAGTCGTTCGTAATTTTGATGTAATTTTCTATCGAATTTGTTTGGATCTTGTAAAATTTTGAAACTCGTCTCTTGTACTATTATAACAAAGTCCTTGAAACTTTAGAAAATATATTTCATGATAATCGTTATGTTGGGGTGTTAATCTGATCCTCCAATTTGAGGGAATTCATTAATTTTGGAAGTTTACAATCAAAATATATTCTCTCTTTAAAATATTATTTAACGGTAATCTTATTTATGGTACTACGAGTATGAATACTTCTTCCTTAATGAATGATAAATGGAAAATTGAAGATTTTTCAGATCAATCTGGGAAGATTTTTCTAATAACAGGTGCAAATTCTGGGTTGGGATTGAAAGCTTCTGAAGTATTAGCTTCCAAAGGTGCGGAAGTCATTATGATATCTAGATCAAAAGAGAAAGGTGAACATGCAAAAAAATCCATCTTACAAGAATATCCAAAAGCGAATGTTCATTAATTTCAATTGGATTTAAGTTCACAACAATCAATAAAGGATTGTGTAGGCGAGATTGAATCTCAAATTGATAGATTAGATGTACTAATGAATAATGCAGGGATTATGCAAACTCCATATCAGCAGACTGAGGATGGATATGAATTACAAATTGGTGTCAATCATTTTGGTCATTTTAGCCTAACTGGATTGCTTTTACCATTACTAAAGAAATCTCCTGCATCTAGAATTATTACTCAATCATCCATAGCCCATAAATAAGGAAAAATAAATTTTGATGATATTCATAGGAAAAAGAGCTATAATAGATCATCAGCTTACTCACAATCTAAATTAGCAAATTTATTATTTTCTTATGAATAAAATAGAAAGATAGTACACCATGGGTTAGATATGATTTCTCTGGCTGTCCATCCCGGCTATACGGATACAAATTTACAACAAAATGGACCATCATTAGGGGGTAAATCATTTCTTAGTAGGCTTTATCGTATAACAAACAAGGTGGTTGCTCAGGACATTACTATGGGTGTGTTACCAATGCTATATGCAATGACTATGGATGATGTAAATGGAGGGGATTATCTTGGACCTAAGATATTTAGTGGAATGAGAGGCTATACGCGTAGAATAAAATCCAATAAGGCATCATATGATAAAGCGGATGCGAAACAATTATGGAACATTTCTGAAGAATTAACTGGGATTAAATATCAATTTTGAAGAAATGCTGAATCAAAGAAAATAATCCTTGACAACTGAATTAATCCTGATTATATGAAGACAATGTTCTAGCTTATTAAATACAATAATTGTCATATTGTACAATGAAAGTATTGAATACCAGCGAAAATAGATTAATCCTTTCAATAAATTATTTGAAAAGAGGAAGAATTATAACACTGAAAAATACTTTATCATAATTGATGTATGAAAATAACTCCTCAACTGTATTTGATTATTTAAAATGGATCATCTATATTTCATTATTTTTGTTTTTATTTTCAATATTCTTCAGGTTATTTTTTAAAATTTTACTAATGATTTTTTGTGGATGCTTAGATGTATTTTTTGAAGAGAGTTTATTTTATCTAGTTTTATATATTCTTCTATTGCTTTCTTATGACGTAATGATGCCATTTTCATTATTATTTGCAGGTAGAGGTAGGAAGAAATCACAAAATAATGCTGATTTAATTCTTTCAAATCTAAATAATAGTAATACTATTTTGAGGAGTGATTTAGAATTATTAGTTGGTCTTACTGGATTTGAGCTATCGAATTTATTATTGTATGAGGTATCAAAAAAGGTTGATTTTGAAATGGATATTAAATCTGGACACTTTATCAGGAAAGACCATAAGATGGAATTTCGTGATTACGCGTCAATTGATTATTGTAAAAATTGTAATTTTCATCTTAAAGACGATGATTTATTTCAGAAGAAAATGAACCAGCTTATAGCGAAGGATAATGATCAACTAGAAGAATTACAAATAGGAGGACAAAAAATATTTGATAGCTATATGTCACAAATTGAGGGAAATATGATTACTTATCTCTGTATATCTTGCAATAACAAAGTGTTTACCTGTCGAATTTGCAAGACTCTTGTAGAAAGAAATCAAAATTTTTGTGCTAGGTGTGGATTAAATACTTTTACTACTACTATTACGAAATAACCAACATACCAATAAAATCCCCTACTAGATGTGCAGTGACCTTAGTTATTAGAGTAAATATACCTGCAACAAGGTAAAAAGTAATTGAATAAATATAGCCCAGGAAAACCATATATTGAAGAGTGAAGAAGTATATAATTATAGTATTTAGAATGCTTATCAAAGCTGGTATAGAGTATTGGGAATTAACTGATTGTTGTCCCGTTTTATCAGTTTTTGTAAGACCACGGATCAATCCAGCGATAGCAATGTTTAATGCAAATCCCCATATCCCAAAAGTAT
>JAOUKW010000047.1 GCA_029882335.1 Candidatus Heimdallarchaeota archaeon
TAAATAATTACACAAATTTGATAATTCAATTCGACAAGTTTCCCGCATGGGTAAACATTCTCAATTGACCGATTTTTCTTTAAATAAATCAGTAAATTTATAGACCTTAAATAACTATATAGTATTAAGTATAACAAAATTAAGGAAGAGATTATTATTTTATCTAGAACTAACTTTACACCTATATTAGATTCATTATTTTCACATTCATCAGTATTTGCTGCTGTAATCGCAAATGAAGAAGGATTTCCTCTTGCCTATAGAGCAAGAAATAATTCATTTGGAGGAGATCAAGCAGAAATGGCCGCTGCATTAATTTCTTCCTTAATCGGTCGAACAAAATCAGTTGTAGAACAAATGGGAAGAGGGACAGTAAACTTTTTTACTATTGATATATCAACTGGAGAAATTTTAATAGCTTTAGAAAATGATTATGTTGTCATCGCAATCCGCGAAAGAGAAAAATAATATTTGTATTCAATTTTTTTCATTGAATTGCCTAATTTGCCTCAATGATTCTTGTAATATCACTTGATTATCATACTTTTTCAAATATTCAAGCGCTTCATCACGTGTAATCAAATCTAATTCTTTCTCTAGTAATGTGAACACACGTGTAATGTTATCAACTATAGTGATATCTGCAGTCTGTGAAGTACGTGACAAAGGATTTAAATCAACGGTGATTACTTTTTTATTTAATTTTTTTAGTCCTTGTGTTCTATCACCATCCTCCAATGGAACAACCACAACGTCTGCAATAGAAATACCTCGTCGATCTACAATCCTCCGTAGGTGAGATATTTCCTGGATCTCAATATACTGACTATTATCACAACCAAATAGTAAATTTGGATCTAGTCCAAAAGTCAATAAATGATTTTTTATCGCTTCTACACGTCCTTCTTTTCTATAAAATAAATTGATTTCCAATGGAATTTTATGTTTATTTGCGATACGAACCATATCTTCGGGAATTAAGATTGCCGTATTGCCATTAACAGAAATTATGGGATGTTTTGCAAGAATCAATTGAGAAGCAGCAGCTTTTATGGCCTTTTCAGCAAATCTATGAGTCTGTTCATGTAATAAATAATCAAATGCTTCCCCTCTACCATGTGCAATTAAACCCGCCTCAGTTAAAATGTTATTGTGTAGACCTTCAATGAGTTTATGACGCTCATGCAGAGACTTTGCTCTTGGATGGTTATCGGGAATCACCATACCTCTAATTCGTTAAATGAATATCTAAAATTTAAGGTATGGGTTCGAGTAATTTCGGTTTTTCATGAGTAATATTAGTTTCAATAAAATTAATATTCATTTCCTTGAGCAGATTAATTACCGAAGTAATATTTGTTGGACAAATTATTAATGCTTCGCCGATCATTGCCATACAAACATGCATTTCTCCAATCGATTCTAATGATAAAATTAGACTATTCAGACGTTCAGTTAGTAAACCACAAGATAGTGAGAATCTCTTTCCTAACCGAATGAATTTAATTAAGTGGTTATCAGTGATTTGTACTGCCTCTTCTAAAACAGACAATCCTGAAATTGTAACTTGATTCATTTGGACTTCAGATTTTAACACATCAGAGGTATTTAGTGGACCTAATAAAGCTAGAATCAAAGTTTCATCACTCAAAAATGATTTAGTTTCACACACCTTTGGTCCACCTTGAGTCATCCGGAGTTCAATATGGGAAGTAATTTGACCAACTACCGAGCCCAACCCGGTTTTATTTAGAAGCTCTGCTTCATGTGCTATTTGAAATAGATCTTCTTGAGATCCATTTGTATTGAAATAGCGATCTAAACATAGAACAGTCCCTATAGCACCTGCACCAGAGGTTGATAAACCAAATCCAATTGGAATGTCTGAACTATGATTAATTGTTAAATAACCCTCAACTTGATAAAATTGCTTAAACAACCGAATGGCGGTTTTGGTAACCTGCCCTTCAATTTGTTTATCATTCCAGTACACTGTATTTTCATGGACTCCATCAGAAATTCGTGTAATTACACCATGTCTAAAGTTAAAACCCCCTCCAATTGAACCCATTTTAACAGGGTTTTCAAATTTTGCAGGGACTGCAAAAAACAAAGTTGCATGGCTAGGAGCCCAAGCAGCAATTGTCATATTTTCTCTAGATTACTTCAAATTCCATCAGGCAGTATAGGTCTTTTCTTCCTGCTTCGATGAATCCATTAAATTTAAATTCTTTATCCTGCATCAGATTACTTAAGCAGCCTTGCCAAATACCCATATTAAAGTCACACACTCTACGTTTTTCATCCCCAATCGAACCACATCGCTCACCTGGTTTTAATGTACAAAAAGAACGCGCTTTGATATCACGGATCATTGATCCGATTACAGAACCATCAATAATTTCTTGAACGAGTAATTTTTCACCTTCAAATGATTGTTTGATCGCTCTAGCATAATATGAGCCAACCTTTGCACCAGCGTTCACTGCAGAACCATCTGAAACAACACCTTTGTCCCCTAGAAAATTAATCAAGGTTATCAAATTTTCACTTAATTCAGTCGAATTACTTGAGCTGATTGGATTTTGTCCATGCCATGATTGTGAATATTCTGCCATAATATCTTGAAGGAGAAGTTGTAATTTAGCTAATGGAAGTTTATTTGATAATATTGGTAGAAAAATTTGAGTAGTATCAATATCTGTAGAAATTCCATGATCCATTGTTATCATGGGTTGCTCTTTCTTCTGTACAGGTTTTACTTTCTCTTTTTCTACAGTTTTTGATTCAACAGATAATTCCGTTTTGAGTTCACCAAATCCAAATACCTTGATTGTGTAAATTGGACCATTATGAATGTCTATTTCAACATTCGCATCAACATTTTTACTTAGAAGATGTGATCCAAATGAGATTGCAAAAACACGAGCAAGGAGTTTTAGTGCATTGACATTATTCACATCTTGATCTAAATATCTGTTTGAACCAAGGATAATCTCTGCATTATCTGCTGAAGTTAATTTAATTTGAGCGTTTCTCCATCCAAGTGCGTTGAAAACAACAGACACTTGTTCATTTACACTATAATTTTGTGCTGGATTAAACAAATTGGTAATAACTTTTGTTGCGACATTTACAAATGAGCGAACGCGAGCATCATCGATTAATGCGTCCTCCCCTAAATATTGTAAAGTTTTCATTAACATTCGAATTGATTGACTAGATCGTGCTTTCTCAGAACCAGTCTTTGTCCATGTACTTAATCCCAAATTATGAATCTACCTCAATTTATTCTAATACTTCATCTATCAAAAAGAATTTTACTATAGCTTGTTCACATTTTGATCGATTTTTAATTTTTAATCAATTTTCAATACCAAATAAGGCTAATAATTTTTATAGAAAACCATTTATTCCGAACATATCAAAACATTATATCTCAATAGAAATGATTTAAACTCTCTTATTTAGTCAAAAAATATGAAATTCGGAAGGATAATTAGAGATAATAATGAGGAGTATGGTGTTGTAGTAAATAGTAATTGGTATCCAATATCTAATTTTTCAAGAGATACAAATGGTATTGAAAAATTTCTAGATTTACCAAACTTAATTAAAGGAGAACTCCAAGCCGTTTGTGATATAAATTCTGAAACAATTACATGGTTACCACCAATAAAAAGACCGGGTAAAATAATATGCGTGGGAAGGAACTATGCAGCACATTCTGAAGAACAAGGAAAACAACCTGAGACCAAACCATTATTATTTACTAAATATCCAACATCCATGATCGGTCACATGTCAAAAATACCATATCCAAAGCATACTCAATTCCTAGATTATGAAGTTGAAATTGCAGTTATTATGGGTAAAGAAGCAAATAAATTATCAGAAGAAGATAATCCTTTAGATTATGTATTTGGTTATACTATTGCGAATGATCTAACTGCAAGAGACGTACAACAAAATGAAAAACAATGGACATTTGGTAAAGGCTTCGATAATAGTTTACCAATAGGTCCCTTGATTATTACCTCTGATGAGTTACAAAATCCAAATGATAACGAGATTTGGTTAACTGTTAACGGAGATAAAAGACAATTAAGTAATACCACAAAAATGATTTTTGACATTCCCTTTTTAATCAGATACATATCTCAAGTAATTACTCTTCAACCGGGAGATATCATATTAACAGGTACACCAGAAGGAGTAGGATATTATATGGACCCTATATCAACACTGAATCCAGGCGATTACGTTTCATGTGGAGTATCCGGGATTGGTGAGCTTAGATTTCAAATAACTGAATAAATACCATAAATTATCAAGAGATTATAGATAAAATGTATCAAAATACAATTGAATAGAGAATTATATTTCAATCGAACATGTCCTAATAATATACCAGCGAATAATGCATTGATGATACTCAGTGGATGATTTAGATGAAATAAACTAAACAACATCGCAGATAGTAAGATCGATTGTCTTTGGGTGAAATACTCTAATGACAAACTAATAATGTACCATCTAAAAAATAGTTCTTCTGCAATCACAATTAAGAAAATCAGAATCACTGTTTCATTGAAATCAAGATTAAATAAGATCAGAACTGTCGATATCCCTTCATAATTAAAATTAAACGGAAACAAATTAGACAAACTAATTAAAACGAAGGCCATTGCTAATAAGGCAATTAAATACATTGGAAGTTGTTTCACTCCATTAAAATTAATATTGGGTAGGTTTTTATCCTTCCTAATTTTAATGAAGTATAAATTAAGGACAATAATTGAAGTATAACAAATAAATAAGTAATAAAATAAATTATTGGTTTTAAGTAAGATAGTGATATATAACAGAGGTACAATATTCCACAATGATAATTGCATAATCAGTATAAAAACAACGAATTTAATCTTTTTTGAAATAGGAGATTCTAATGTTTCAAGATCCATTTGGTCAAATGAATTGATTCCGATTATGATGAAGAAATATGCAATCAATGTCAATATACCTATCCAAATGGTAATTGATAGAAATGTAAATGAATTCCCAGTAATCACCCATGATAACGGAATACTTGAAAAAAAGAATGAAATCAAATAGAAAACCATCACATTTATGAAATTGGTCAAATCTTCTTCATTATCTGATGGATTTATTAAATAAATTCCTAGACTGATACAAATTTGAAATAGCATAAATATAAGAACAAATATCAGAAGAGATGGGATAACATTTAATTCCATGATTTTAAAGAAGAAAAGACCAAGAAACAAAAGGATCAATAAGGGTATTAGAAAAAATATTAATTGAAATATTTTAGAGATTATAAAACGTTTTGAACCATTTGGTGAACTTTTAATCAATGTGAAAATATCTCTATGTTGGATAGTAAATGATGATACTTCTATGAATATCACACTTGCTGATGATATGGTTATCCCAAAGAATACAACTGCCAATTCCAAATCTCCACTAAAAAATGAACTGTCTCTAAATAAACCTTGTGCTGAAAATGTAAATATCATGAACACTGCAACAGCAAGACCAATTGTGAGCCTAGAAATATGTTCTATATTTCTTGTAGAATACTTTAGTAAACTAAGGGTAGTTGTTCTATAGTACTTTGGAATTACCTTAGTGATATTGGATAATAACCAATTAAATTTCGATGATTGATTTATTAGATTTTTTTGTGGAATATCATCTGAGAGTTGATATAGTTTTTTTGCGAATTTCATCCCTAAAATTAATATAATAAGATTGTATGTAAATAAGAGGAGGATACAAATTAGTGGACTAAATCCAACTTCTACTCCATATAGTACAAAAACAATTAGAGATGTTGATAAGGTGAAGGGTAAAAATGAAAGAATACCCAAATTACCACTTGATTTCTCCACTACATTTGTAATATAATGAAGTAATGGGATTGCCAAAACCATCATAAGAGAAATAATTATGATTAAAAGTGCTCTTGCAACATCATTTCTTTGTTTAGAGATAATGTAAAAGATAAATGGGGAAATGAGAGTCCCTAACAATAATCCAATTAAAATTAATAAGACCAAAATGCCACATAGAAAAAGTGATGTAATAAATGGGGAATAATTGCCATTACCAATGAATGGTGACAAGATCAGTGTTCCTAAAAATACAAAAAATGGTAAAAAGAATGTTAAATTGGACAATAAATTACCAATCAATATATTTTGTTCTTCAACAGGACTATTTAATGCAACCTCTCTTCTTGCTTTTGCACTACCATCATAAACAATCCTACCAAGGGGAGACAACATGGGTGCAAACAAAGTAAAATACGAAAAAATCGAAATTAAAGAAAAAAATATTGAAATCGGTGGGACAGGAATTTCTCTATCCCCACGAAGTAATTCATAAATTTCTCGAATTAAATAACCAAAAATAATAATCCCAATGAGAAAAAGAATTGGAATACGCTTCCTATATGTTCTAAACCTAACAGTTGTGGTATAGAATTCAGATTTGAAAAAAGCAATAATGTGGGATGTTTTCATATCTACACCAAATCAACCATATTAAGATAAGCATCCTCTAGGTTTTCAAAGCTCCCCTTAAACGCTTCAATAGTACCTTGAAATACAATAATACCACGATTAATAACAACTAAATAATCACAAATAGTCTCTATGTTTGAGAGTAAATGAGTTGCAATCATAATAATTTTTGATTCATCTTTAAATTTTTTAATTAAATCTCGGACAATCTTTTGAGCACGGATATCTAAATTTGCTAAAGGTTCATCTAAAAACAATATTTTGGGGTCGTGAATTAAAGCAGATAGAATGGCTACTTTTTGTTTTTGACCTTTACTTAAGGTTTCAATTAATCTGTCTCGTAGTAAATTCAAATTTAAAACTTCAGAAAGAGTAGCAAATTTTATTTCTATTAATGTCCGATCTAAATCATATAAAGTACCTATAAATTCAATATATTCATATACAGATAATTTTTCATAGAGAGCGTGTTCTTCAGGGAGTAAACCCGTAATTCTCTTTATATCATCAATATTTTTTTGTAGGTCATAACCATAAATATATGCCTCACCTGAAGTAGGTCTCATCACACCAGATAATAGTCGCACTAAAGTAGATTTTCCAGCTCCATTTGGACCAAGTAAACCCACTATAGCACCTTTATCTAATTTCAGGTTGATGTCATCTAATGCAACGATATCTGAAAAATATTTTTTTATCCCGCGAGTTTCTAATCCAGTATTCACTGAACATAATGTGGGTTTAATCTCAAATAAATCTGTAGTTCGGATAAATCTAAATAATTACTACTAAATTATAAAATTTTAAAACCTTATTTCTTTGATCGAATTAATTGAATTTTATGCTCAATTACCAATCGAGTTAAAGACTCAATAGGTTGGGCAGTTAATATCACAGAGGGAGGTCGAGAGTCTCGTCTTAAACGTCCGGAGGAATCTAATTTCTCTTTCCAATCAGGTTGTCTTGGCATTGCTAATAAATCATTCCTTGCCTCCAAACAACTCATTTCCATATATTTCTCATAAGCCTCACCAACATCCTTTACTAACCCAACAGATACCATGAGATCCAAAAATTCCTGTTGTGAATTCCTATCTTCTTTGGGCAAATCTATTTTATTTACCACCAATATCCAAGGCAAAAGTCCACTGGTCAATTCTTTCCCTAGCAATTCCATTAATTCAACAAGAGAATTTTTATTATTATCATATTGATCCTTTGTTGGATCAAGCATCACCATTAAACCGTCAGTCCCTCGTAGAACAACTTTTCTTGTCTCTCGATATCTTTCTTGCCCTGCAACAGAGTATAATGCATACCTCATTAATGGTAATGAAGTACCTTGACCCTTCGGTAGTTCAAATACAGATTGATCAAAAAGTGCAGTTCTTCCACTAGGATCATCAATTTTTTTCAATTCAGAGTAGACATGTTCTGGATTCTCTACTTTTTTAAGAATACTATAAATTGATAATAAACTTGTTTTTCCAGCTAAGGATGGACCAAAAACTGTTAATTTAATTGTGGGAATACCCTCTGCATCTCTCCTAAAAATTGAGCTCATTTAAATACCCTACTTAAAATGTAGTGAAAAAAACAAGGTTATTCTGATTGTGATCACTTCAGAATCAAAAAGGCAACCTTTTTTTTGCCACTATTTTATATAATACCATAATAGATTTATCAAATATAAGGCTTTATGCGATACTTATCTGTCGAGATTTAATTTTTTTTGATTTTTAGCCATATTTGTACTAGTTTTAAGGCGTTATAACCGATTATAATTGCGTTGTGAAGGGTGAAAATTCAATATGGAATATAAGGGTTATAATCACATATTTTAAGGTTTAAAAATATGAAAAAACTCATTTTATTACTTTATATGATTAATTAAATAATATTTACTAGCTGAAATAAACAAAATGATTTACGATGACAAAATTATTAAATTATCCTTTAAGATAAATAAATCATTTTAAAATGGTTTTGGACATTTAAAGTATGAGAAATGTTGATATTTTATGGTCACCCCAAATTGGATAGAAGACATCGATTTAGGTACAAATCCATATTTAAATTTAATTCATAAAATTAGGATAAACTCATTGGATCATTTAACAACAGATGAAATTAGAATTTATGATCAACTTGATCCACAAAACACCCTTAAATCATTAATATTATTGTCGCTACAAAAGAACATCCATATTTCAAATATAGTAAAAGAATTAAATTGGAAAGAATTTGAAATTTTAATTTCAGCGATATTAGAACAATTTGATTGGGACATAACATTAAATTTTAGATTTTTTGGAGAAGGAGCACCTAGAGATAGAAAACGTTATGAAATAGACATTTTAGCGAGAAAGGACGATATGATGCTATTAATTGATTGCAAAAGATATAAGATTATAACTAAGAGTATTATTGAAAAAGCAGCTCGTCTACAAAAAGAAAGAACATATGAGTTATTTGAAATGTTACCTATACTTTATCAATTGCCAGAATTTACAAAAATTACCAGGACAAAAGTAAAAATGTATCCAATTATTGTGACTTGGAGGGAAAATAACCTGACAAAAAGCGAAGAAATTTGTGTTAGTTCAGCAAACCGATTCGTGGATTTATTAATACAATTTGATACGTACAAATATTCATTTGATTGGTTCTTTTTAAAATGGGAACATTACTAGACCCTAGCCGTAGTATGGATTTGATATGAAAATTATCTAAAATTTACAACAAAAAGCATAGGCATTATAAAGGAAAATTGCTAAATTAGAATAGCGATAAAATGACTGAGAAAACAGCAAGTGCAGAAGTAACCATAATAAAATCTGCAATAATGAAATTCTTGGATACAATGAATAAAAATAGAAGATCAATGGAACAACAAATAAGGGACCTTAGTGAAAGTATTAGATCTGGTTTCTTAGCATCCGGAGCATCTCAATTTTCATATCAAGATGTAGATAAATTAAGTCGAAATTATCGAGATGAATTTTTATCATTTTATCGTAATACAATTCACCTAAAGGTTATTTCCACAGCTTCTTCAGAAGTAAAAACATCAATAGAAGAAGGCTTAATTGATTCAGGAATTGTTCAAAAAGAATGGCTAGATGGATTTAATCAATTACAAGAACAAATTACAAAATATACAGAATTATCTGATAAAGCAGACAATCTTCAAGCGCAACTTGCAGGAAGTAAAGCTAATGAATCAGACATTGCTAATTTTCAACAGATTATTCAGGAAAAAGATCAATTACTAGAAGAACGTGATCAGGAAATTTTCAATCTCAAAGAAGGATTGATGCGAATGGAAAATCAAGTAGATGCGTTAGGATCACAAATGCTTCAAAATCAAATGTCCACAGAAGATCTGCAAGAAGCAATTGCAGATAAAGATGATGAAATTGACAGATTAAGATCGGAGTTACAAAATAAGGTAGTAGACACTGCAGAAATTGATATGATTAAAGAACAGTTAAATCATGCATTGGATAGAGAAAGACAGCTACAATCACAAGTAGCATCAGCATCTGGAGATTTAGTAGATCAATTACAGGATAATTTAGAGAAATCAAGAGATGAAGTTTTAAAAATTAAGAAAGAAATGGTTGCTAAAAATGAAGAACTATACCAACTGAAACTGGAAACATCAGAGTTTGATGTTAAATTAAAAACACAAAAAGACAGAATTAATCAACTTCAAGCAAGCAATAAATTAATGGAAGAAAGTATTCAAGAGAAAGATAAAAAATTAGTGCAATTAACAGAAGACGCAACTAAATTACAAGAATTAACTCAAAAATTGACAAAAATTGAAACTGAATATAAGGAAGCACAAGATAAATTAAATAATTATGAAGGCAAGGTTGCAATATCTCAAGAAGAAAGAGAATCAATGGAAAGAGAAATCAACTCTCTTAAAAAGCAGTTAGAAGGAAATATCGGCATTATTGATTATTGTAAAGGATTATTATTAAGTGACATTAAATATAGAACTTTATTCTTTTTAACAACAGTTGAATCCGAAATTAAATTGGAGGAAATTGCCCAAGGAGTTGGAGTACCTCAAGATGTTGTACATAGGGCAGTGATTGAATTAAATGTTCAAAAGCAAGTAGATATTGTCAAAGATGGCAGATACATTTATGTAAAATTGAATGAAGTGAGTAAATCTCCATTCTTACTAGAGGTTAATGCCTAAATGAGTGAAAGCATAGATACTAAAGTTCTTGAGTCCGATTTGGACAAATTCACAGAAACAGGAAGATGGAAGTCTTTAAAGAGTAGATTTAGAAGAGAGAAAAAAATTGTTATTCTAGTTGATGGTCCAAATCTATTGAGAAAAGTCGGAAAAAGATCAGTAAAGATAGAAGATGTTGATGAAATTGCCAGTAAACTTGGATCTACAATTGAGAGATATATATTTTTAAATGACCAAGCAAGCGACAAACTTATACAAGCCATGGTCAATAGTGGCTATAACCCAATTGTTGTCAGAGGAGATATTTATATATCCATGGGAATGAAAACCATGGAAATTGCCCACCGCAATAACTGTGATCTTTTTCTATACGGATCAAGAGACGCTAGACTTGGTCCGATGTTGATGAAATTGAGGGAAAAAAATTTTGAAACTGCAATTGTGGGATTTGATCCTGGGTTTTCAGTGTTGTTACAAAATCAAAGCGATTATGTATTTCAATTAAATTAATCACAAACGTGAATAAACAAATGATTTTACCAAGATCTTAATTAATCAGAGGAGATAAGGCCAATATAAGAGTTTTTATATTTTGTTACCACTTTTGTGGTAACAAATAAAATACCTTTAAATACATAAAAGTATATATGTTATAATAGAAAGAATGAAAACTTCAAAGCAAAATAATCAAGAGATTTCCTTAACTAGTTTCAGTTATAATATTACAAAATGGTCAGGAAAAACGACATTCTACTTATTTATCATCGGTTTAATAATGATTGCAATTACTGTAAACGATGGTCAACCAATAACTCATGACTATCAATTCAATGAAACTGGAAGAATTATTGATACATTCGACACACAAGGACAAAACATCCAAATTAGTTATTTTGTAGTTAATGATCAAAATAGTATAATTCTTGTCGATATTATTCTTCTTAATGAATCAGGATATGCAGAAGAAACTATTTTTTCTCATGAAGGTTCACAACATTTTTCAGAAAAATATTTTGGTGAAGGTAGATATCAAGTAGTTGTTTCAACAACGGAATACACAGAATTTGTCTTTACAAGAAGTACATTTAATTATTCTCTTGTTTTTTTAGTTGCAGTAATTTTTTCCTTATTTGGAATTTTTATGTCCATATTCAGTATTAGTTTCATCACTACATTGATAATATTAATAATCAATGCACTTACACCCAAAGATGAGAAAATCAAAACGAAAAATTATAATCAATCAATTATGTCAATACCAACTGACAAAAAATCAATACCAGCGAAAAACACCTCTCGACAACCGATAATAAAGATGAGGAATAATTCTCAATCTTCAATCATGAATTCAAATTCATTTATATTTCAAAAACTTACAAAAAACGATTGGATATTAATTTCCTTTGGGACTTTATTTTTTATATTGAATTTCTTTGAAAAAGACTCTCCATTTTTTGTAATGAGTTTGATATTATTTGTAGTGACAATTTATTTCGTTACAGAGAGAGAAAAGACAAAAGAAAAGATTATGAATATTTTAGAAAGCCAAGGTGAAACAACCCTTCAACAATTAGTGAGCTTCTTGGATAAAAAAGAAAATCATTTAGAGGAAGTAATACAGATACTAATACTTGATGATGCACAACCAATATTGTATGATTTTGCCTCTAAAACGCTAAAATTAACAAAGCATATACCGATTCAAACTCAAAATAATGAAATAACTGATAATACTACAAGAACAGTGGCAGATCAAAAAGAAAATGTAGATAGTAAAAATCAAATATTAATGAGTAATGACTACTGCACTGGATGTGGTACTCAGTTGATTGCTAAGATAACCTACTGTTATATTTGCGGATTGAAGCAATAATATTAACCTCAATATTAATTTATTGTATTCATTTTAAATTACCTAATTGCATTGTCGTAAACATCAAGTATTAATCAACTCTAGATCATATTTCTTTCACCATATTTTATAACATATAAAATAGATGTAACTCGTGGGACTAATATTAGAATTTGAAGGAAAGGAACTATTCAAAAAATATAATTTACCTTTATCCAAATCAATTGTCGTTAAATCAGCAGAAGAAGCCAAAAAGGCATCTACAACTCTAGGTTTACCAGTAGCAGTAAAAGCACAAGTACTATCCGGTGGACGTGGTAAAAGAGGTTTGATCAAAGTAGCAAAAACTCAAGAAGAAGTTATCTCTCACTCAATTGATATATTATCCATGGAATCTGATGGTAGAACTGTAACTCATTTGCTAATCGAAGAGGGTGCAGACATCGCGAAAGAAATTTTTATTTCAATGGTCAATGACCCAATGACACTAGAAACATTAATTTTGTTCTCCATGGAAGGTGGTGTGGATATTGAGACATTGGCTCACGAAAAACCAGATGCCATTGATAAAATTAGAATTAAATTTGATGAAGATTATCACCCGTTTAAGTTTTACCCAATTTTAGCTAATAGAGGTCTAACAGGAAAAAATAAATTAAAAATTGCAGATATCATGTCTATTTTAGTTAGGATGATGAGAGATGAAGATTTAACTTTAGCAGAGATAAATCCACTAATTATTACTAAATCTGATGAAGTTATTGCTTTAGACGCACGAATTATGATAGACGATAATGCAAGCTATAGACACCCTGAAAGAAAGGAATACCTCTCTGAAGAAATGAGATATTCTGATTCAGAGAAGGATGCAAAAGAAAATGGCCTAGCATATGTTGATCTTGGTGGTTCTATTGGGATGTTATCAGTTGGTGCAGGTCTTGGAATGGCTACTGCTGATTTAATTGAATATTTTGGAGGTTCACCTAGAAACTTTTTAGATGTGGGAGGTGGAGCATCACCAGCAAAAGTAGAACATGCTTTGAGAATAATGATAAAGGATAAAGGGCTAAAATCAATTTTGATAAATGCTTTTGGAGGAATTACTCGATTAGATGATGTTGCAAGTGGAATAGTTGCTGCAAGAGATAAATTCGGAATACAAATACCACTTATTATCCGATTAATCGGTACAAACCAAAAAGAAGGCTTAGAAATTATTAAAAATGCAGGTCTTCAAGCATTTGAAGATATGGAACCTGCAATAAAAGCCGCAGTAAACGCTGCAAAAGGAGTTTTATAAAATGGCAGTATTATTAGACAAAAACACAAAAGTTATCGTACAGGGAATCACTGGTTATCAAGGAATGTTTCATGCTAAACTTATGAAGGAATATGGTACTCAAGTAGTTGGTGGTACACGTCCAGGTAAGGGAGGAGAGGAAATTGATGGATTTCCTATTTTTGATTCTGTCAGAGAAGCAATGGATGAAACTGGTGCCACTGCTTCAGTTATTTTTGTTCCCGCAAAGTTCAGCAAATTAGCAGCAATTGAGGCAATTAATGCGAATATTGAACTATTAACAATTATAACGGAAGGAGTACCTGTAGTAGACACCATGGAAATCGTACATCGAGCAAAAAAGGGAAATACAAGATTAATCGGCCCTAATTGTCCGGGTATTATCACGCCAGGGCAAGCAAAAATTGGCATTATTCCCGGTTCTATTGTCACACCAGGAGAAATTGGAGTTGTTTCAAGATCAGGAACTCTAACATATGAGGTAATCGATCAATTAACAACAGCAGGTATGGGACAATCAACATGTATTGGTATCGGAGGAGATCCAATAAAAATGACCAATTTTATTGAAGCTCTTGAATTATTTGAAAATGACACAAATACCAAGAAAATAGTAATGATAGGGGAAATAGGTGGAAATGCAGAAGAATTAGCAGCAGACTTTATTAAAGAACATGTAACAAAGCCAGTTGCAGGATTTATTGCAGGTAAAACAGCAAGAGAAGGAAAAACCATGGGTCATGCGGGTGCAATTGTTCATGGTAATGTTGGTACAGCAGAAGGAAAAATTAAAGCATTGACTCAGGCAGGTGTAAAAATGGCAGATAAGTTATCAGATATACCTGTTTTTCTAAAATAGATTAGAAATACTCTTTGTCATTATTTAATCAAATAAATCAAAGTTACAAAATCTAATTTCACTTGATCATTTTAAGGCAAACTAGACATTTAATTAAAATAGATACTAGAAATAAATCAATTATGGCACTCTTATCCTTTCTCAGTTTAAAAAATCAAATAGCAGTTTCATTTATAGGTGTAGTAGTATTATTGATTTATCAGGTGACCTTGTTTGATATAAAAGGAGATCAAATTAGTATGATTGTAAATATTTTTATTATTGGAATTCTAATATTTTTTATACTTCCATCTCAGTTTTCACTAATGAGTTCAATACCAAGAATTGAAAGACAATCAAAAGGGATATTGAGAAAAGAATTTCATATGAAGAAAAAAAACAAATATGTTAACAATGAGTTAGGTAGAATAGAAAATTCCCTTGATAATTTAATCGAGTATGTATCCTCAATAAGTATCTTGACTCAAAATTCGAGTAGTACAATTTCAGAATTATCTCAAAAATTAATAAGGGAAATTAATAAGACAAATGAGGTAATGACACATTTAACAGAGAAAACCAATGTGATTACACATAATACTGCAAATCAGAGCAGTAAAATTAAAAGAATTGTTGAAACCATGGAGACAAGATTACCAGAAATGAAGAAACTAAACGTCATTCTAAATGAATCAACATACAAAATTCAAAAAATTGCTAGATCCATTAATATGCTAGGTTTAAATGCATCAATAGAAGCTTCAAAAATTAATACATCCAAAGAAGGCATTGATGTTTTATCTACTAAAATTCAAGAATTTTCCAAAGAGACAAAGGATTTATCTGTTCTCCTCATAGACATTGTCGACAAATTTGAATACATTTTAGATACACCATTAACTATCCTTCGAGATGATGCTAGATACATTAATAACTCAAATAGCTTCAATCTTAATGAGGTAAAGGAAATTAATTCAGAATTAAGTAAACATAGAGAATATATAGAATCAATTAGCAATTTAAATAATTTGATACAAGAAAATACACTAGAGTATTCTGATTATTTCAAAGAATATAAAATTAAAAATTAATCCTTTTTTGTGCCGAGAAAATATTCTTTAATATCAGTGTTGTCAATCATTTTATTGGCAACTCCATTGTAAACAACTTTTCCATTGGCAAAAATATAACCATAATCAGAATGCATCAGTGCAGATTTCGCATTCTGC
>JAOUKW010000376.1 GCA_029882335.1 Candidatus Heimdallarchaeota archaeon
CTTGATGAAATAGATTAAAATTCAGTAAATAATCAGAAGAGTTTATCTTTCATCCGTTTTTGCAAACAGATACAAATGAGGAAATAAAAAAAAAGCACGAAGAGGGAATTGAACCCCCGTAGCCGGTTATCAACAAAATTCTATTTAATAATTAAGATTTGATTGCAGACCGGAGCATGAGCCACTCTGCCATTCGTGCGGGTTGAATGTAACACGGACCAATTTGTATTAATTTGGAATTAATTTTGATCCCGTGAATTGTTCTAAAAATATCTACTCAGGAAGCAATTTAACAATATCGATAGTGTCCATTAATTATGAAACTATGAGATATGATGGATTGAAAATTAAATCAAGATCAAGAATTAAAGTTCTGTTAAAGTAAGAAAAAATACCTTAAATGAATTGAAATTTTCGCACGTTCGATCAAACAATATAAGAAATCCATATAATGGAGATTGTAATTGTTGAATTAAGTATGGGTAGAATTGTATCTGATTCGATTACGATTATTTTAGCTCTAATTCCACCAATTATGTTATATTTGAGTGGTCAATATGATAAATCAATTTTATATATTATTTTTGCATGCTCAATCATCATAATTCTATTCAATATAGTATCTATAATTTTTGGCTTGTTAAAAATAGTCTCTCCAATAAGACAAAGAAAAATAGATCTTTTAGCAATGGGAGTTTCATTTATTAATGTCTCTGGACTGATGTTTGGTGAAGTTTTGGCAGTTCCAGGATTTTGGAGTGTTGTACCATTTGGATTCTATTTCGTAATTAGTTTCTCTATGGTTTTATTAATTGTTAGTACAATGAGTAAAGTAGAATCCTCTGTTTATATAATATTAACAATTCCAGTGTTGGCACTCGCTCTAACATGTCAACTCGTGGTTGGTTTAATAGATCTTATTTTTCCAAAAAGAGTCCAAGAATTAATCCCTTATATCGATGTTACAAAGACATTTGTGTTAAATTTGGCACAAATAATGGCAAATCCTGGTAGAATACAGGCAGAAAAAGCATTATCTGGTATAAGTGAATTAACAGATCAAGTTGAAGAAATAGCAGAAGGATATGCGCTAAGAAAAGGAATTGGCCAAGGTATAGATGTGGGATTAACCATTGTTGTCTTTGGTGTATTCGGAGTATTAACAGTCCTTACTGATGATTTTGAAATTGATCCAACAATTGCACTCGCTCTATTTGGATCATTGGCACTAGCATTATCAACATTTGCTGGATTGTTTGGTCCCTTTTATGGATTGGCTGGCAGTTGTAAAAAATTTATGTTAAAACATGGTAATTATCGTGGGGCTTCTGTATATAAAATATTGGAACAAATCTTTGCTATTCCATTTATGGCTGCTGCTGCTGGATTTTTATTTTTAGATTTGCCACCAATTGATGCGGATAGTCTTGATGATTTTAAAAATGACATGCAAGAACAAATTACTGAAATTGGTGATAGTGTAAATTCTTTACTTGGTACGGATAAATCTGCGATACCACGAAAAACTAGAAAAATGATTGCAAGTATAATGAATGCTACCAAACATAATCTTTCTTCACTTGATTTTAGAGAAATAAGAGAGGATAGTGCGAGAGAATTTGCCTTAACCTATTATCAACATGAATTTCCTTGGAGACCTTGGGCAAGGAAAAGAGCAGTAAGGGAATTTGCAGAAAAATATTATTTTGACTTAGAAACTGCGGAAGACTCGTTAAAACTAATTGGGTTTAAAATACTAGAAGGACAGATGACTGATGATATGGTCAATAATGTAATGATTTCATCTGCTATGAGAGGTGTTATTATGATGGAAAATCAGCACAATCAGTACTTTGAAGCGATGGAATTGGGTCAAACATGTACTGGATTGGCTTTTGGAGCACGTCAATTTCTTAAAGATCATTATTTAGTAGCAACGAAAAAACAGAAAATATTCAGAACAACAAAAAATTTCATTATGGGTTTATTTGCCATTCCGATTGTTCTAGTTATTTCTTTCCATGAATACGCAAATAGTTTTTATGATAAATTAGTAAATGAGATTGAAGATATAATATTTGAGGGCAGATTAGATGATATTCTTAAAATAAGGTATTATGAAATAAATCAAGGATTTAAATTAGCGTTTAATAAACCTGAAAAAGTAAAAGAGACAAAAACAAAAGAACAAAAAATGCAACGTAACTGGCAGATTGGTAGAAAGTTCAAACGTTTAGTGTCAATGATCTGGGAAGTAGTAATATTTCCAGTTTTAATAATTCTCAACGTGTTAAAATGGATTTATCATAAAATACGTGGGGTTGATGAGTCAAAAGAAACTTTTGAAGAAGAAATCGCTCATGCAGCGTTAGTTTCTATGTATGATGAATTATACAAAAAACTCGTTATGCAAACACATTTATCAACTGGCTTTTAATTGATCTATATAATAATTTTCTTTAAATGAATGTTTTGAACCTATCTAATTACTAATTATAAGTTAATAATTCTTTAAATCTATTCAATACATCTGATCCTATTCCAAATTTTTCATTTTCAAGGGATTTAATTTTATCAGGCATATCAATAAATTCATTAATATAATCTTTAGACTTCCAAAATTCGATTAATTCTTCATACGGACTCTCTTCATCATGTTGTAATAAACTTTCATACATGTGAAATAAAGCAATCATTGGTGGTCTACAAACATCATCCACAAGTTTACTATTTAGGGTACGAGTTTCTATTTTAATGAATTTTATTATATTTGGTACAAGAGACCATTTATTTTCTTGCTCGACATTCTCAAATACATTCTGTAACCAAAAGGATAGATCTATTAGAAACTGAAATAGATGAACATTTGTTTCTAAAGGATTTGTAATATTATTTTCAATTCTTTCTATTTCCTCATCGAAAATTAATGGGGGGTATGATCTAAAATGAAATTCAGAAAAAGGTAAGTCTGTATTTATTTCTATTCTACCATTTTCTAATCTTCTAAGGCTGTGGTTTCTTTTTCCATCTTCCCAGAATTCTTCTTCATCTTTATATGACCTAGCTCTAAATTCACATGTATCTTCTAAGATTAGCTCTGTATGAAAGTATCCATTTTCTAATTTAGTTAATTTTATACTTTCTCCCTTAATCCAACTTAATCCTGCATCAACACCCATGATTTCAATTCCTGTAATTGTTTGTGCAGCATATTTGACTGAAATTGTTGTAGTTGCTTCTTCTATTTTAACAACTTCTATAGAGAAGAGCTGTGGTTTCACTTAAATTATAGATGCAATATTGATTAAAATATTATTTCATATTTTCAAGTAGATTTACTAATTTTTGAATGATTTAAATGAATCCACCAAAATAATCAATCCATTTGATTTCTGTGTTATTTTCCTTTTCTAGAAATTTTTTATGATATGAAAAAGCAATTCCTAAATGAATAAGAGGTGCTATCCAAACAATAAATGACATAATTGTAGTAAATATCATCAAACGCGCTTGTGGGTCATCAAAATTAGATAATGCCTCTATAAAAGAATAATTTGTGATTTTTGCATACGAGTAATAAAATGCAGGAAAAATAAATATTGAAATTGGCCAAACTACACCGAAAGACGCATATATTGCTGGAACCCTATTCCAATCCAAATTAGTAAATAAAGAATTTTCTCCTTTTGTTAAATTTAATTGTAACAAGATTATAACAGTGGGAATAATGAAGACCCATACTACGTATACCGGAAGAAAGTATTTTTTTAAATTAGTTTTACTGTTAATCATAATCTAATGTATATTTTCTCTTTATTAAATAATTGCTTATTTTTTCCAAATATCAAGCAATCACAAACAGAAGTTTATCTGATTCGGAATCGTTTTCAAATTATGCCTCAATCTGCGGTAGATGAGTATCACTCCATTGCTACAAATTTATCTGAGGTTAAAATCAATCAAATAATTGATTTTTATAAATCTTTCAAAGCTGATGACACAATCAACTTACATTTTAGATTTATAAAGGTGTATGGAATACATGTTGCAACAAATGAACCTCGGTGGATATTATTACATAAGTGGATAAATAAAAGAAGAATT
>JAOUKW010000377.1 GCA_029882335.1 Candidatus Heimdallarchaeota archaeon
GAATGGAAGTATTTTCAATTATCTCAATAAAGGTATTCCTTTTAATCAATGTTTTAACAAAATCATTGAGGATGGTGGCAGAATTGCAGGGGGAATATGGTCTGATATGTGGATTGATGTAGGTAGGCCATGGGATATTTTGAGAGCAACTGAATTCATTTTAAGTAAATTATCTAATTCCATCATCTCAAATAAAGCAAAAATTGAGCCTAATGTAGAAATCAAAGGTCCAGTCATCATTGAAGAAGGTGCAGAACTGTTAAATGGCTCAATCATAAAAGGTCCAGTGTATATCGCAAAAAATGCATTTATCGGTAATAATTCTCTCATTCGTGATAATACAAGTATTGGTGAAGGATCAAAAGTAGGTATGGGTGTTGAAATTCGTTCCTCCGTGGTAATGGATCATGCATCCATTGCTAGATTATCTTATCTCGGTGCAAGTATTATGGGACCTGGTTCTGTTATGCATTCAGGTTCAATTACTATTAACACACCAACTCCAAAACAACCCATAACTACCATAATTCAAGGAAAGGAAGTTATTGTTCCCATTCCTAAATTTGGTGCAGTTATCGGTGCTAAAGCCCATATTGGTGTGCACTCATCACTACTCCCCGGCACAATTGTAAATAATGGAATCACTATTCATCCACATAAAATCATTGGTGGATTGATAGATAAACAAGACATGGGTAGTTAGAAATACAAACCATGGTTGTTAGAAAACCAATTATTGATTCTCATGAAATTTCTTATTATCAGTCAACGAGCAATACCTCTACCGGGATACCAATTAAATGATCTAACCGGACATGGTAGAATAGATGTAATTTTCAGATGTATATTGTCTGCTCTTCGTCCTATCGGAACTGGTATTGATAACAAAGTATATGCTTATTTGAAAAATGGAGAACATCCTGGATACCTTTCAATGCAGAGTTCAGATATTGATCCCAATGAGGATGAGATTTCACTGGCATATAAAATAAAAAACAATTGGGATACATATTTCACTAAAAAATCACTTCAAGAATTAATTGCTGAATGGCCAAATGCGGATATCTGGCATCTCCATGAAGATGGTATCAGTCTATCTGATGCAACTATTGAGCATCTTAATTCCATTTTCGTACTAGGTGCTCAATCTGATCTAACTGAGGAAGATTTACAAAAAATACAACCAATGGGTAATGTAAAAATTGGTGAAACCTCCATGCTTGCCAGTCAAGTGATTGCTTATGTACGATTGAAATTATCCTTATAATCGAATTAATATTAATAGCGCATTATTATTCCATATATTTAATTTTTATTTGTCTTTTATTCGTATTGAAATAATATCACAACCATCCACATCGCTCATACTTCTATTTACATAGGATGTTCATGAGTTAATTAGTTCATTTTGGTATAATTAATTAGGTACTAACTTAAAGACTTATTTATGAATATACAAAACTTTGATTATGGCAGGAGCATCACTTGTATCTGCTCTTATAGTTAATTTTTTAATAGGAGCTATAAAATTAGTCGTATTCGCTATTACTGGTTCTGCTAGTATGCTAGCAGAATCCTACCATTCATTTGCAGACACTTTTAATCAAATTCTTTTATTTGTTGGTATTCGACGAAGTAAGAGAAAACCAGACCCAACTCACCCGTTTGGTTATGCAAAAGAACAATTCTTTTGGGCTTTTATGGTTGCAATTCTAATTTTCGGGATATCTGGAACCTTGGCTTTCAAAGAAGGATGGGAAATACTGAAGCATCCAGATTCACATACAATTGATAATTCGAAATTCTTCTGGAATCTGATTGTACTTGGTATTGCAATCATATTAGAAGGGTTTGCGTTAAAAACAGCATATGGAGAGGCAAAGGAGTATCAAAAAAAATATAAAGCATCTACCTTGAAAGAGGCAATAGATGAGATGCAAGATCCAGTATTGATGTCATTACTTGTTGAAGATTCATTGGCATTGATTGGGCTTGTTGTTGCATTCATTGGAGTTAGTATAACTAATGCTACTCATAATCCATTAATAGATGCATATACATCAATGGCAATTGGTGTTATCTTAATGTTTGGAGGATTATTACTGGCTAGAGAAAATAAAGTGTACCTAGTAGGTAGAGCTGTTTCTTCATCAATTCAAAGTAAAATAAAAACTGTTGTGAACAACGAAAAATCAATTAAAAAAGTTATTTCAATGAAAACATTATTATTAGGTGTGAACAATCTGATTGTCGCCTTAGATATTGAATTCAATGAAAAGGTAGATGAAGCAGAAGCTATTGATATTATTGAAAAGAATATTATCAAAGAAGTACCCAATCTCACTCCAAGTAGAATATTTATAGAAGCACAATAATCTCGATTTATACTGATTACAACTATAATTTTATCTTTTTCATTACAAAAAGTTGATTTACACACTATTTAATCAGAGATGAATTATTGAATTGGTTAAATTTGAATAATACCTAAAAATACCAACAATGCAATGCATCCACCGATGATGAGAAGATAGAGCAATGCTTGTTTGGCCGCAGATTTGCTGTATTCACTATCTATATTTCCATTTCTACCATTCACAACAAAAGGATATTCTAATTCTTTATACTTATAAGCTCCTTCCCAAACAGGAATAAATGCTCGTACCATATTACTAACCTGTAGAACTGGAATGTCCATGAATATATTTGCAGATCCTCCTTCTCTCATAATTGCATCATTTATCAAAATTGTCCGTACTTGTTCTACAAATAATTGATAGCCTTCAGTTTCTTGTATTGCAAACGGAATAAAATTCCCAGGAAGTCCTTTTTGTAATTGTTGAAGATTGACAAAATCATAAGGTCTAATTGCATTTAACTTCATAAACTGTGTATGTTGAATACCATATACCATTTCATTTTCAAAATTCAGGTATATTGTTCCAGCAACAGGAACTGTTCGATAACGAGTAACAGATCTAGTTCTAGTTACGGTACTCTTAGATACAGAATCATATTCAGTGTAGGTTTCTGTATCCATATAACTTACCGATTTGGTACCATTATACACACCTGTGGCTGCTGCAGTGTATAAATACACAGGTATATAATTATTTACAATAGAAGTAATTTGAGAAGCCTCTACAAGATCTCCTGGTGCCAAGGATCTAGTTCCCAACCATGTTCTGAGAATATTGTCAACATTTTCTTCTGGTATTTCAAAAGGTAGATAATATTCTATAATAGGTTCTGCCATTATCTGATAAAAAGTACTTCAATTTATAAGCTTTTTTCGTACTGAATGAAAAATATTACGAATTTTTTCTAAACTAGGGAATTTGGATTATAAATATAGGTTACTCCACATAACTTGAAATCAATTCCTATTTATACTATTTATCACTTATATTGGGTCATAGGTGTATATAATTATATTATTAGTTCCTGATGCGTAATATGGATGATTTTACCTTAATACTTTTTGTAATATTGTGAATAACAACACTTTCAGAACTTCTTCAATTGTTAATCGTTTATAATTTCTCTTGAATCTCAAAAATTTTACAATTCAATTAATATATAATGTACAACAACGAGCCGAATCCTGTAAGAAAAATCAAACAAATTATTAGAGGTAATAAATTTTGTAACAATGACATTTTGTATTCTCCCTCGATCATTCCACTTTCACCATTTATCAAAAAGGGATATTCCTTATTCTTGTATGTATAGGTTCCTTCCCAAATCGGTACATATACTCGAATTATTTCTTTCACTTTATGGAGTGGTTTATGTAAATCTAATTTTGAATTACTACCTTCTTTTTCAGTTGCCTTCTCATATAATTTATCAAATACTAAATTCGTGAAATACTGAAGTACATCATGATCATTTAGGGTATATTGGATGAAATTCCCAATTTCTCCTTCAGATAATTGTTTCATATTTTCCCAATCAAATTGCAGAATATTTAGTAACATTGGTGTTAGAGTATGTTGAATGGCTAAAATCATTTCCTTATCAAAAGTTACTGCAACTTTACCGGAGACTGGATTGGTATGGTATTGGATTTCATCATTGTTTCTTGTTGTATCATC
>JAOUKW010000378.1 GCA_029882335.1 Candidatus Heimdallarchaeota archaeon
TCTTTTTAGTGCAAACATTAACAGAAGATCTCCTAAAACTAAACAAAATGATGCTGATATTACATATAATAACAATTCTGTTTGTAAATATATATCAAAAAAATTAGTTCCGTACAGCCAGATATTTAGAATAATCAAAATAGGAAGACTACCAATTGCCCTAATGACCATTCCAGAGAAAATATTTTGATCTTTTACTCCGATTTGGAGAATAACTGCAGTAAAACCAAAGATAAAGGACCCTATGAATGCAAAAATAATAGAAATCTCAACCATGAAAAATACACTTGTTCTATTTGATTTTACTAACTACAAACTTAGTACAATTCCATCCATTAATAGAGTATGTCTATGAACCCTAGAAATTTATCATTGAATAATTTTGAATTAGAAAATAAATTAAGAAATTAATATTATGAATGAATTATAGGGATATTTAACCCTCCTACGCCCTAGATACATCAAGTATGATTTATCACAACTGATTTGATCTCTATACGTGATGCATTTTGAATTTATATCTCAATTCCTTGAATACAACATAATATACAGGTTCATATGAACTTATTTCATATTTTTTATGTGGTTTCTGTATTTAGTCTTAGTTATTTTATTCATATAATAAGTATAACTCTAAAATAATCCATATCTATTTCTAATGGCAATTAAGTGAAAGAAGATATAAACTAAGGGAAGTAAGTAACTAATTAGACTTCGATTTTCAAGAGACTTATTAATTATTACAAATAAATATATTCCTATAATTATCCTAGATGATATAAATTTAGCTGCAGATAATAATGTGTATAAAGGTGAAAATGGAGTAATTACTTCGTGTTCTAGTAATGTAGCTGGAGTACCTAGTATATTTCCGATTTCAGACTCAGTACAACAATAAAGTACTTGATTGGATTCAAAAAAAACCAACAGAATTAACAAAATAATATTAAATAATATAGTTGGGACTAGTAAATATGACATTAATCTTCCAGTTGCTTTGAAAAAATTATATCTAACCAAATATGTAAAAGGAATACCAGATTTTAAAATTTGTAAGATAACAAAAATAAAGATCATAAAAAGAATTTGATTAAAAAATAAATTTCCCAATTCATCGACTATTACTTCTTGGAAACTTCTATCAAATACAGAGTTCTCATATTGAACATTGAATAACCATGTTGTTTTATAACTATACGCTAAATTGACTACATATACTAGTAATAGATGTAGTGGTATTAACCATAAAGAATTTGGAGCTTTCTCATCTTCCAGTAATGTTCTACCAAATTTTGATGGGTGTCTAAAAAACTTACAGATAGAATTGAAGATATTACCACTAGACCATGATTCTGCAGTATCAAATTGAAATATTATTGGTTGATTTAGTTTCTTCCCGCAACTATTGCAGAAATGTTGATTAAGTTCAACTGATTTTCCGCATTCACAAGTGTTCATATTTTATAAAACACATTTAATTATTTAAATAATGAGTAATAATTATATTATTTAATTTGGTTGTTTAGTAATTATTATTTTAAAATAGTGTAACCTAATGAAATAATACAAAACTATCAATAAATATTGATCGAGAAGAACTAAAAATTTTTAAAGACCATCAAGTTTGTATTTTTTACTCATTTTTAACAATTTCAAGTACTGTTTGAGGGTAATTATCTAAATTTATTTTATCTTGATTAAATCTATTTTTGACAAATATATCAATTAATTCATTAGTTTTGGATAACTCGAACAAATCTTGAAGCTTATACTGCTTTGATGATATATTTGACAATTTGAATTATTATCGGTCTCATTCCCAATTTGATATTGATAATCTCAGATAAGAATTAGTTTATAATACTTCAAATATATTCATCAAGTTATTATATTCTTGTAATATACCATATTTTTCACATTTACTCTTTAATTTTTTAAAATCTAGTGTTTGTTCATTTTTCTTTAAAACAGCCAAAGCATCCTCTATATCAACTTGTGATCCAAAAATTAATTTGTTAAATATTATATTTTCAGGAGTATCGATTTGAATTTGCATATTTTCAAAAGAGATCATCTTTGCTTCTTGAATTGATTCTCTATCTTTTTCTTGGTATATTCCTTTAATATCAATTCTAAACATACTTTCTTTATAGAAAATTGATATATGTACTTTTTCTTCGAAGCCTTTCATATCATTTATAGATGCATCAAACCCGTTTTCCTGTAATTTTTCTACAAAATCGCTATAATTTACCATATTATGATTTATAATAAGATCTATATCCGTTGTGGTTCTTATTCTGCCATGAATAATGACTGCTATCCCACCTACGATGACATATGGAATAGATAATTCTGATAGAACTTGAACTAATGCTTTTAATTCTTTCAGCATTAGTCATTCACCTTTTTTGATGTAACCTTACTTAATTTTAAACTAAAGTTGATTAATTCTTCAGCTTGGTAGAGTAATTCTGTTGAGCTAAACTGTCTGGATCTTAAACCCATTTTTATCGCATCTTTATATCTATCTTTTTTTCTTTGATTGACTTGTTCACTTCTATCCAAATAATGTCTTATATCAAATAAATATCTTTAATTTTTCCAAACTTCATTAGTATAAAGATGATTAAATACATATAATTCTTCAAATAATATGTTTATGTCTAGGGGTCAAAATGAATTAAAATTTAAATTAAAACACATACTGAATCAATCCTATATAGAGAATAATTGCATTTACTGTTAATCTTACTAAGATTATTGAAAAGTTCGAAAATATAATCATGGAGTAATTATTTTAAGTAGGATTAAACTTACAAAGTAATTGTTAACTTTTAAGGAAGTCTCTTCACTTTAAATACTAAAATTACAAATTAATCAATAGTAGTATATGAAATTTTTAGGTAAAGATATTTGGAATGAAGAAGAATTTCTTGAATGGTTATCATTTATTATTGATATTAATACAAATTATCCATATGAACTAGATGAAATACCTGAATCTATTTCAGAACGACTAGAATTATTGAAATTCATTCAAGTTACGATAAGTGAGGAAGATTTCAAAACTATAATTGCATATGCTGACAATGAATGTGAATGTACTAATGTCCTAAAATGTAGCTTCTGTAAAATATACGAAATTACGGAGGGAATTACGACTCAGATGTATCTCGATGTAGAATTAATTGAAATTGAGATGTTAGAAAGTCTTAGTTAGTGTTATTATCACACTTATGATTTATAATTAATCTATGATTTGATAATTTCATTAATTGTTTTTACTATGATTCCTAATTAATACTAAGTTAGATTTAAAATTGGGTTGAAATCACAATATCTTCTTTATTCCTCATATAGTCATTTGCTTGGTTTACAAATGGCTCAATTCTAGTTAAAATATTCTTAAAATTCAATGATTCACTTACAGTGATTTCCATTCTTGGCATATCTTTCAAGTGATCTGGTAGAAAATCTCTTACTTGTTCAAATAACCCCTTAAATGTAATATTGGGTAAACATCCCATAGGACCAATCATAATTACTCCATCTGCACCATGTCGACAATATTCCTCGATTGCACCCAAAGTAAGAGGACCTTCACCAGCACAGTGATTCCCTACATATTGTCGTCCATATTTGACAATCATATCCGCGTCTCTACCCTGTCCAAAATCAGGTCTAGTCAATGAATCTTTGAATAATTCGAATACTTGATTATCAAGCCTCTTTACCAAATAATGATTAATCTTATCGCTAATATTTCCAAATAAAGAATCTCCCAAAGCTTTTAGTGTATTAGTACCATAAAAGATTAATTCGGTAAATGGTGCTAAATGAACCTCTGCACCGAGTGATTCTAATTGTCTAACTAAATCACCATTTCCAAATGAATTAAATCGGAGATAAATTTCTCCTACAATACCTATAAGTGGTTTTTTTCTTGTTCTATTTAGTGGGATCTTTTTTATTTCACTTAGAAATTCCGAAATAACTTCTGCAAATTTTTCTTTATCACTGATAACATCTGCAATTTTACGGAGATAGACTTGATACATCAGATCAATTAACTTTACCCTTCTGTAA
>JAOUKW010000048.1 GCA_029882335.1 Candidatus Heimdallarchaeota archaeon
TTTTAGCGATGAAGAGCTAATCGAAATGGTTGCAAAAAGATTAGAAAAAGAAAATTTACGCCTAGTTCTTGCTATCGATGAAGCAACAATGTTGAAAGGTGAAGATATTCTCTCATTTATTCATTTAAACGAATTATTCGAGTCTGATATTGGTAGGTTGTCTGTTATTGTGATTTGTAGAAGAAGCGAATGGACATTAATGTTAGATGCACCCTTGTCAGGCAGAATTCAGGATCTCTTAAATCTTGAGGGATATGATATGAAACAACTACGTGAAATTCTTGATTTTAGAAAGGAAATGGCTTTTTTTGCAGATGTCATCAGTGATGAGGTTATGGATCAAATTGTACAAATGTCCTACAGAAATAAAAATGCAAGACATGGTATTGAAATAATGCTAAGGGCTGGAATGAAGGCAAATGCCATGAATTCTGCTATTATCACTCCCGAATTGGTTAGAGACGCAAAAACAGAAGTGTATCCCGAGTTAAGAAGTGATGTATTTGTTGATTTAAAAACAAATGAACTTCTAGCAGCTTTGTCAATTGGAAGAGAGTTATCAAGATCAAATGCAGTAGCTACCACAATTAATGATGTATATACAACATTTGAATTAGTCTGCAATGAATACAAACATAAAACACCTTCTATGGCTACTTTTCGCGTTTGTATTGAAACATTAGAAAAACTAGGTGTGGTATCTCAATCTGTCAGTTCATTAGACGATGGATCTAGAGGTAGACGGGCAAAAATAACCATCTTTGATATACCCGCTTCAGTGCTTGTAGAACGTGTTGAAAATGTTGTTAAATCAAAACTAAAGTGATTACCACCAAACATCTTTCCAACCAAGATTGTAAGCAATCATATTTGCTGCTAAATGTAGAACTAAAGTAAATGGTATTACCATCAACCATCCCAATGGCAATTTAACAAAAATTAATGAAAAAAGATATGCAAATATGACAAACCCTACCTGATCCATTACCGGAAATGGTCCTCCTGGTTTAATTTCAAGTCTTCTTTTCAAAAAAGAACCCACTGCATCACCAACAATGGCACCAAATCCAAGTAGGAAACCTAAAGCCCAATGATATCCATCAACTTGTGCAAATATTTCAGGGAAGAAAAATGTCACTGCAATTGCAAGCAATCCTCCACCAATAGTTGCACCTAAAACTCCTCCGTTTGTTTTATTGGTGCCCAAAATCGGCTTTCCTCGAAAAGTTTTTCCCCTATCTACTCTACCTAATCCTGACACAAACACTGCAGCAGAATTAGCAAAAAAAGCAGGTGTAAAGAATATAAACCCATAATAGGTATTCATTAGCCATGTAGCCACATTTTATTCTATTATTGGTAAAATTTAATTGTTTGTTTATTTATAGATATATTCGTTAATGAATTGAATTTTTATTTTAGGATGCTAATATTTGCTTGATTTCGTTGATAATATCTTCTTTGTGACCTGAATAAAATTGGATAGAGCCAAAATTAGTATGACCACCACCTGTAATTCCAAATGCAGGGAATTTCTCTTGAAGTTTGTTCAACATGTCAAGGAATGAAAATTCTGTACTTGAATGCCTAAGAATGAGATAGGTATTTCCAGTTCCTAGTGAAACAATTGCTTTTCCTTCATTTTCAGCTAGTTTATTATTATGGAATGCAAAAAGGAGATCTGCTGATTGGGGATAATCATATCTTGGTGTATAATTTTCCATTTCAACTTGAGATAAAATAAGATTATTTGAAAGTGTTTCTTCAACCACTGATGAAGTCATTACTTCTAAACTTGCCTTGAAAATCTCTCTTGCCATAGGCCCAATTGTATCAAGCATTGATTTAGTACGTTCAATAGAACCACTTAAACCTAGTATATTTCTTGTTACTTCACCACCATCGATGTGTCTAAGACCAGATAAAACATATTCTAATGTATGTCGAGATAAATCTAACATTTCTTCGTTGTAGTCATTCTCAGAAGCCTTTGTTAAATACTCTTCATATTCCGGTCCTTTTACTTTATCTGCGAATCCTGATAGTGCACCTAAATGAATTGTTCTTTTATCCATTAGATGTTCTGCCATAATAAATTTAGATAGTTCCAACGCAAGCATACCTGAAGTGACAGAATAATCAGAACCGTATTTATTCGGATTTAATATAAGACTCTCTGTTTCTTCTAATCCAGGTGCTATTTGATGATGATCAACAATTATTACATCAATTCCATAACTTTTTGCCACTGCAATTGTAGCCTTTGATTCAGCTGTTGATCCAATATCAACTAGAATGTATAGCGGTAAATTTTTGGTATTACCAGAATCATCTATAACAAATGATAAGTCTCTTAGAATATCGTTAACATCAAATATTGGACTTCTGTGAGGTAATCTCTTATATCCTCTTCTATAATCATCCCTGAAGGGGGATTTAATATTCATGTATCTTCTAATTGCAAAGTCAATAGCATAAGCTCCAACTACACCATCAACACATGGTGAATGATATCTGAGAGTAATTGGTTGTCCTGATAATAATGCTGTACGGATTTTGGTTGCTGCTTGAACAAAGTCTGTCTTCATTTTATCATATAGATCACTTTTCACGTAGGTTTCTAATTCAGAGAGAGGAGAATTATTATATTGATTAAAACCCGCTATTTCTTCAACTAAATTCTTGTAAAATCCTTGTTTTGCCTTTTCCATTGAATATAACAAGATTTGATCTTGATCATTATATAATCTGTAACGACCAATTGCTCTACCTAGCGTATTTACAGGGATATACGGAAATGCTCTCTCATTATCTTCTCCATAAGAAACTGCATCAATGGTAGATCCATCTTTATCAATTAACTTGAAAATAGTTGGACCATTAGGAATAATATTGATCTCAGTTATTTGAACAAAAATTCTACCAACACTACCTTCTTTCTCCTTTAATTCATTAATTGTCATATCTTGAACTGGTAAATGTTTTTTGACAACTCGATAATCCGTAACTTCTAAATGAAATACAGGAACTGCTTTACCACCTCTGTCCGATTTTTGTAATGGATATTTTAACCTAACTGGCACAGTATCTCCGTTATTAAAGTACTTACCCTTATGTTGGAACATACCTGTAAAACCAGCTCCTAGGTCAACAAAAGTTGATTTTTGAGATGAACCAGTAATCGTACCTGCTAATGCAACTTTACCTTCAAGATATTTATTATCTAATGGTTGTGCAATTTGTACAACAATTGGGTTATCTGTACATGTAGCACATGACATTGATTCTTTTTGCTCAACGTCATTTCCACAAAATGCACAGAAGTATATATTACCATCATCACAGACTTCACATTTGCTTTTGTTAATTAATTTACCTTTACCACGACAAGTAACACAGCTATTTCCTTTGTCAGCTCCGACTCCAATGATTAATGTGTCACTACCTGCTCCTTTACAATCTGGACAAACTCTACTGTCTTCGATTACACCCTTTCCGTTGCAATCTCTACATTTCATCTGCATTATAATCATCTTTTCACTCTATTCTTTAAAGGTATAACTATAAAGTTCAATCTTAGAGTAAATCTATACATTGAAATCTTTAGAAATATGATGTCAATTAGTTATAAAAATTATAAACTACTTTGATTTGCACCATTTGATTCAAAGAAATAATCGAAGAGTCAATATACACTTTGAACACTTAATAAAATTAACGAAAAATTAGTTTTTCATAACGAATTATTCATTTTTACCACAAATGTGATTCCTTTCTCTTTAAAATTGGTTATTTTGAGGTATTTCAGTTTAAATGTAGAATCATCATAGTTTTCTGTTAAAGTTTTCTTTTATCAAAAGGAAATATCTTTATTTTCGATTAAGTGGAATATGTTTTAAGAACAATTATGCCTGATCTAGACTCGGCTGTTGGGGACATAACAGAAAGAGTTTCAAAACTTGATAAAATTTGGCCATCAAAGGATGTAAATAAAAAATTTACACCTTCAAAAATTATTTGTTTTGTTGATGCAAATCAGCATTCCGAAGTAGCTATCAAAATTACGCTACAATTATCAAATAATTTTTCAAGCCATTTCTCATTGAGAACCATCTTCGATCAAGAATTATTGAAACTTGCTGATACTGACATTAATCATATCAAAGAATCCATTATTGGTATTGTAAAAGACCTCATGAAGGAAAACAACCTACCAAAAGGAATTACATTTTTAGAAGGTAATTCAATAGATTCTATTAAAAACCAACTCTCAAATGAATATGATATTGTTGTACTACCTGTACCATATCACAGCAATTTAAGCGATCATCCGGAATCATCTGCTATCGGTTCCTTAGGAGAATACCTAGTTAAAAATCTAGAAAAACCACTATTTCTTATTCCAGATATTTCATATACTCCAGCAAACATATTTCAATCGGTATTTGTGGTTGCAGATGAAGTTTCTGATATCATGTTTCACAGTTCAGTAATCAAGGGAATGTTGAAAGAAGATACACATCTTCACTTTCTTTATCTATATGATGAAAAAGAAATTTTGGAATTAGCAATAGCTTCCAAAGGTGTACTTGATGGTGATCTTGTAACGAAAAGAGTTCATGAAAAATTAGAACAGAGCGGGAAATATACTTTAGAAAAATTTTCGCAAGATCATAAAAATCTTGATTATTCTGTATTCAGTGGTGATTTTACCAATAATATCAAGAATTTACTAACGAAAGAAGCTGCATCATTATTAATTGTAATAATCCCCGCTGAAGAAGAAGGATATCGATATCTTAAATTTGAAAATTTAATTAAAAATCGAAAATTGGAAATCCCAATTTTAGTATTAAAGGTACCAGAAAAAACCAAAGAACCCCTTGAATCAACTGATTTAGATGAAATTGCCGAAGAACAGAATGAATTTACGGAAGAGTAATTTTAATTTTTTCCTCTATATTTTAAAAATATCATAATAAATGAAATTCTATAATGCGGGAAACAATATTAATTATATTTATAAATTTTGAAATCAATACAATATTAGCATAAAACAAAACTCGGTGATTTAATGCAAGCGACCAATTTATTAAAAACAATTAATGTTTCAATTTGTTCTCAGTTGGTCGAATAATGATGGAAATCACGAATATCGCCTTAATAATTGCTGCTGTAGCTACTTTAATATCAATCTTACCTGAAAATGCTGATAAATCTAAAAATGTAATTGGGGGTTCTGTTATTTGTGGTGGAATTCTTATTTTCATTAATAAAGAAGATTCTAAAATAATTACCAGTGAATTAATTAAATGGGATGTTATTATTCTTATCATATTTCTAACAATATTCGTGGATATTTTAGATGATCTAGGATATTTTGATTATATTGGTATATATTTAGTTAAACTAACAAGAGGCAATTTGAAATATCTATTTGTCTCCTTCGGAGTGATGATGTATCTTATGTCTGCTTTTTTAGATAATGTAACTGCGATAATTCTACTTTCTTCCCTTACCATTACTGTTTGTAAAAGAATAAATATATCACCAAAACCATTTTTAATTTATGAAGTGTTCATAACAGGTGTCGGTGCGTTACTAACTCCAGTTGGGTCTGTTCCTAATATTATTCTAAATTCAGGTGCTCACATTTCATTTATCGATTGGATGTTATATTTGGGACCATTTAGTATTGTTGCATTCATTGTATCTACCATTTATTTCTATCTATTATTTAGAAAGCAATTAAATGTAAATCTTCCAGATGCAAAAAAAGAGGAAATTGATTATCTAGATCCAAATCAAGTTATTAGATCAAGAAAAGATATATTTTTATCTTCAAGTTTGATCCTTTTATTAGTACTTTCATTTATAATCGCAGAATTTTTACACGTCGGTATTGAGGTAATGGCAGTAGGTGTATCTGTAATTACGATGTTTTTAACTAAAACTAAATCTTCTCATGTCTATGCAAAAATTGATTGGAATACGTTATTCTTTTTTACAGGATTATTTATTGTTGTAGGCTCATTATCACTATCAGGTGCACTTCTACCGTTATCTTCAGTAATGGCTGATTTATTGCAGACTAATCCATCTTTATTATTATTGTTTATATTAATTCTCGGAGGATTAATCAGTACTGGATTTAATAACATACCAATTAGTCTAATAATTACATCCATTCTTGTAAGTATAAGCTCTCAACAAGTTGTCGGAGATTCAATATGGTATGCATCTTCAATTGCTACAAACATTGGTGCAAGTATGACTCCAATTGGTAGTATTGTTGTAATAATTGCATTTGAAGCACTTAAAAAATCAAATTATGAAATAAAATTAGGTGATTATTTTAAAAAAGTATTTCCCTTATTTATTATTATTAGTATTCTGGGTTGGTTATATCTTACTCTATTAATTTCACTAAAAATATTGCCGTAAATCTATCTCATAAATAATTCTTTTTTAATTTCATCCGTATTTGTCATTATTAATTCTTTAGTTATATCTGATAAAGATTCGATTATGGCAGATCCATCAGATATACAAGCAATCTCTACTATTTCTTCTTCCTCTGTTAAAACCCATTCAACGAAATTTTTAATTTCTACGATATCTCTCCATCCAGATGTTCCTTTCTCTATTTGTGGTAAACCGTTTCTAATAACCTTTGCGCCAAGTTTATATGATTCAATTGATCTAAAATTCTCCATATATGTTATTAATGTCTTGAATGCTTTATATACAGTATAACTCACATTTAATGTTCTCTTGTATTATCAATAAGGGTATGGTTTTGGGATGCAAAATAATTAAAATATATGATAGAAATAATAATTATTTCTGAATCATTGAAAAATTCATTATAACACATACATAAATATGAAGTACTTCATAATAAATATTGAAGCATAAAACACAATAATTTAATTGATATAGCCGAGTTAACTCGTAAATCACCTTTATTAAATTCAATTGATTTAAATTTATGCGTTAATTGTAAGGCAGTCCAATTATTATGCAAACAACCTAGATGTCCTTTAATAGACGCTTTGGATCTCATACCTGATATAACCCACAAAAATCTAGGGAAGGAAATATTTGGTCCTACAAAACAAATATTCATTGGTTCTACTGGATATCCCAGTGTTTATAGTGGGCCATTAACTTCTATAGACCCTGATGCAGAAAATACCCAGCATAGTTTCAATCCATCGACTTGGGTAGATTTATCATTACACGAAATAATTGATTTAAGATATGGACTAATTCGTGGAAAACAATCAATTCATGTTAAAGATAATCCAATATCCACACAAGAACGAATTAAAGAAAAATTAGGAGAA
Organism: Candidatus Heimdallarchaeota archaeon; assembly: GCA_029882335.1. Classification (GTDB taxonomy): domain Archaea; phylum Asgardarchaeota; class Heimdallarchaeia; order Heimdallarchaeales; family Kariarchaeaceae; genus JAOUKW01. Next base: position 7,350 of record JAOUKW010000048.1, read on the forward strand.
ATAACATTATCTACAAATACAGTGGAAATTGAAGGATATTACAAAAGCAAATTACAATTTAATTCTAAATTTGATTCAGAAATTCAACCTATGGGTCCTAGTGGTTTTTTAAATAAATTTGAACTTACATCAAATCCAAAAATACCAAAAAAAGTTGATTCAATAATACATGATGAATTAAAATCCAATCATCAAATAAATGAATTATATTCAAGCAAATATGATGTTTACTATTTACAAGGGATTTTATCCGCAGGATTAACAGGTTTAGCTGAGAAATCAAAAATAGTACCAACTCGATGGAGTATAACTGCCGTAGATGATATGATTGGGAAAGATTTGATTCAAAAACTGAAAAATTTTCCCATAATTAATGATATTGAGGTAAAACAAGGAAATTTACTAGGGAATTATTATACCATTTGTCTATTCCCCGGACAATGGTGTTTTGAAAATATAGAATCATGGATTCCTGGAAACATATTTTCTTTAACTGCAGAACAGGCAAATATATCAATTGAAAGAGAAGGCTTTAAACTAAGTGAATCATGGAAAGGACGTTCATCCTACTCAACTCAAGCTGGTGGTTATTATGCTTCACGATTTGCTATATTAGAATATCTACATACTTTGAGAAAACAGGCAAAAGTGTTAATTATTCGCGAAATCTCTCCTGAATATCGTGTTCCAGTTGGTGTTTGGCAGGTTCGAGAGGGAATTAAAATATCATTGAATAAAACATCAACAAAATTTAATACTAAATCCGAGCTAATAAATTGGTTATCTAATAAATTATTTTAGATGTATCAAAATATAGTGTGATAAGTAATCTAATTAGTCAAAGATTATTGGATGAATTTTTTTAATCCAAATTAAAAATACATTATCTAAATTTAAGTAGTAATCATTTTATACCAATAATATATTATATCATTTAATATGGTTATTTCAGCAATCCAACCAATAGATTATTTGATGGTTGGATTAGAAGTAATTCTACTGGGAATGATAATTTTCCACTTAGTTAATAAAGGGAAAATTCCTGATAATTGTAAACAAATATTAATTAATGAAAGAATGATGATTAAATGGCGATATAACTTATATCTAATGGTGTCATTTTCATGGTTAATCGCTTATTTCACAACAATTAATTCATCACCAGTAAAATTTTTATTCCATAGTTTATTTACTTTTTTGATAATTGATAATCTAAGAATTAGTATCCCTTCCTATGTGTGTAAGAAGAATGGATTAGGTGGATCATGTGCTTGTGATAATTATAAGTACAATGATTTCTATCCATTGATCGGATTGGGTATTATTGGCTCTTTCTCACTTCTTTTCTTTAATTTTACAGAAATTGATGGATTTTTAGTTATAATTGGATTGTCACTATTAAGCGTATCTATTTACTATTTTCTACCTTTAAAGGATGTTACAACGTTAAAATATCCAGAAGAATTATTGATCTCAGATATCGATAATTTACAGGAATTTTTAATTACTAATCCTACAAGTAAAAAATTAGTTATTCTACTTAATTCTTCTTGTGACTTTTGTGAGATACAGGTTAAAGAATTGAATGATTTACCCAATGAATTTCGAAATAATGCAATTCGAATCATAGATTTAACAAATAAAGAGACAATTGATCCTATTATCTCTTTTACTCTTAACATTAACACTGGAGATAAAATACCTGTGCCTGCAACAATTATATTCGACGCAGGAATGGTTATTGAACAGAAAGATGGTGTGCTAAGTAAGGAAGAATTGGAATTTTTAATTACATCAAGGTGAAATCATGATCCCTATTGAAATAATAAAGAAAGATGTTCTATCTTGGATTAAAGAAGATATTGTAGATTGGGATGTATCTACAATACCTACCAATTTTGATAAAATTATTAAAGCGAAAATCATCGCAAAACAAGTAGGTATAATTGGTGGGTTGACTGTTGCAAAAGTAATATTAGAGTTATATAATCTGAATTATGAGGTATTTGTAAAGGAAGGTGATAAAGTGTCCAAGGGTGATATCCTATTCCAGCTTGAAGGAGAGTCAAGAATTATATTATCCATTGAACGAACATTATTGAACATTTTTTCTCATATGAGTGGAATTGCCACACTTACTCATAATATCCTTCTTCAAATTAAATCAATAAATCCTCAGATTATCTTAGCTGGAACAAGGAAAACTCTACCTGGTTTAAGAAATTATCAGAAATGGGCAATTACGATTGGTGGTGGGGACCCTCATAGAATGACCCTTTCCTCAATGGTAATGTTAAAGGAAAATCATATACACTTACTTGGAGGTGTAAAGGAAGCTATTATCATAACACGATCAAAAATATCATTTACTAATAAAATAGAAGTTGAAGTACAGAATCTTGAAGAAGCAATTATCGCTGCAGAGAATCAAGCTGATATCATAATGTTAGACAATTTCTCACCTGATGATGTAAAAATCGCAATTCCAAAATTAAGGGATATAAATCCAAAAGTATTGATAGAAATTTCTGGAAATCTAAATGAGAATAACATCTCTGATTACCTATCTAATGATATTAATATTGTATCAATGGGAAAATTAACACATTCTTCTACTGTATTTGATATGTCTTTATTATTTTATGATTGAAGGTAAGGATTTAATTATCTAACAACATCCACCAGAACCAGATCCACATCCACCACCAGATCCAGAACCGCATCCGCCTCCAGATCCTCCTGTACTACAGCATCCTCCACCACCACCAAATTCTTGCATTAATTTATCTGCATTGGGGTTGTTTATGCGGAACCCTTCTTTTCCACCTTCTGATGTGAAATCGATTGTTGCACCTTCAACATATTGATATGAAATTCTATCAATTACCACCTTTATTCCGTCAATTTCAGTTTCGTGGTCGTCTGCTTGCATCCTTTGGTCTATTGCCATACCATAAGATACGCCTCCACAGCCTCCTTGAACATAAACTCTTAAAAATAATTTATCCGAGTTTGGTTGTTGGTCAATGACTGCTCTTATTTGGTTAACCGCTTGAGTTGACAATGTGATAATTGATTGTGTAACTTCTGTTGCCATGCTTCATATTACTATTAGACTAGTCGTTTTTAAACTCTCTTATAAGTAGAAATATTTTGATATAATTAATAATATTAGTTCTATCAACTCTGATTCAAAAAAATGTGAAGTTAAGAAAATATCCTTATCTTAGAAAAGATAATCAAAACTGAGTGAACTATTTATCATTTGATCGAAATGAAATAATTTCTGAATGTCAATCAACAGTATTTGATATCGTTGTAATCGGCGGAGGGATAACAGGTGCTGGTGTTGCAAGAGACGCGGCAATTAGAGGATTAAAAGTAGCTTTATTTGAAAAAAATGACTTTGCATCGGGAACAAGTTCTACTACCAGTAAAATGCTTCATGGTGGTTTGAGGTATTTACAAAATTATGAATTTAGATTAGTAAGAAAGGCTGCGTTGGAAAGAGGTTTACACTTAAAACTCGCTCCTCATTTAACAGATAAATTGAATTTTATTATTCCAATTTACCGTTGGAATAAGTTTTCTCCAATAAAAATGTGGTTTGGTGTTAAATTATATGATCTATTAGCCTATCCCAAAGGACTAGGTAAAAGTAGAAAATTAAAAGTAAAGGATATAATCCACAAATTTCCACATTTATCCAGTAATGATCTGATAGGTGGTGTATTCTACCATGATGTTAGAACTGACGATGCAAGGATTACACTCTCTAATATTCTATCAGCAAGGCAATATGGAGCAAGTACATTAAATTATACCAAATTAAATTCTTGGGATGTCAAAGATGGTATTACTACCTGTAGTGTAGAAAATATGGAAACCAATCAAGTTATGCAAGTTAAAACTAAAATAATAATTAATTGTACCGGACCATGGACAGAATCAACAGAAAAGTTGAATGCTCAAATTAAAGGAAAATCTAAATTAAGACTTACTTCAGGTATTCATTTGAGGTTGCCAAAATTACTTGATAACTATTCTTGTCTAATAATAAATGAAGATGAACGACCCATATTTTATATGCCCGGATTAAATGGAGATTTAATTGGAACAACTGACGAAGACTACCAAGGTTCTCCTGATGATGTTATTCCAACTAAAAAGGAAGTTGATTATTTGTTAGATGCAGTAAATAGATTAATGAAACGACAATACACCTACGAAGATATTGAATCAATATTTACTGGAGTACGCCCTTTAGTATATCAAGATACAACCTCTGAAGGAAAAGTATCAAGAGATCATACAATCCACACCTATGATAATTACCTAATAACAATACTTGGAGGAAAATTAACAACCTATCGGTTTATGGCCAAACAAGCCGTTGATAAAGCAATAAACTTTATACAGACTTCAAAAATCAAATGCAGTACCGATAAAATCCATTTATATGGTGGTGAAATTGACGATTGGGACGCATATGTGAGACTACATCTATCTCGTTTGAAGAAGTTATATGGATTTAATGAAAATATATCAATGATGTTAATAAAGTGGTATGGGTCTAATTTACTCGATTTTGAAGAGGTTTTGAAAGAAGTCGGGACTCATCCATTGAGGATCGAAATACCTTGGTTAGCCGCACAGGTAAATTTTGCATGTAGATTTGAATTTGCACGATCACCTATCGATATATTAAGAAGGCGAACCCAAATTATGCTCGAAAAGGGTAAAGGTATTGAGCTTGTAGAAAGGATTGTTGAAATAATGTCTGAAGAACTGAATTGGGACTTAAAAACCGCAAATAAAATGATTCAGCAAACAATGGAGTATATTGAGTCAAAGGCTTCTTTTAGATAAATTATACAATATTTATATATGGATAATTATTGTTTTGTCGATAACAGAGAACTTTTTATTCTGAGTCATCTTAGTTAATATAAGGGTGCAGGCACAGGATAGAATCAGTGATTACAAAGAACAATCAATTAGTTTACCCTCTATTTTTATTGGTATTGGGTCTCCAATGGTTGCAATAGAATATGATGATTGGACTGATAAGCTGTGTAATTTTTTGGAAAATATACCTCATCCAAAGGGCATAATAATTATGACCCCAAGATGGAAAACCAATGAGTATGTCCATGTGATGTATAATGAATTGCCAGAACAGCTATATGACTTTGATGATGCAGTATCTGATACGCTGTATAAATTAACATATCCGTGCGATGGAGATCTTGATCTTGCCAAATTAATTAATGATATTTTAAACCAAAATGAAATTAAGGCTAAATTAGATGATAGCAGAGGAATGGATTATGCTGCTTGGGTGCCCTTGTATGTAACTTACCCGAATATTGACGTTCCAATTGTTCAATTATCTATTCCAAACCATTTTAAACCAAGAGATATTATGAAAATGGGGAATATTCTTGCTGAATTGCGAAAGAAAGGGATTTTAATACTCGGTACTGGAAATATTGTATATAATAAATCTTTAGCCGATTTTAATAATAAATATTCTGAAGCTGATGGATGGGCAAAAGAAATTGATCGATGGTTTGATAATCAACTGAAAAATGCAAACATTAAAAATTTACTGGATTTTAGAAATAAAATTACTAATGTGGAAAAAGGAATTGTAGATGAATCTAATCTACTTCCATTATATTTTGTATTAGGCACTATGAGGCAAAAAGATCATTACTTCTCTATTTATGAAGGATTTTATTATAAGAACGTAGCTATGCGTACTTTTGCATTGGTTAATAATCGATAATCAAGCAATTGATTTTGAAAACTTATTAAAAAGGGTTAATATACATTAAATCCAATGATTACTTAAGAGTGAATAAATCAGAAATAGATAACAAATCAAATTTAATGATATTACAAATTAATGGTGGTGATAAACCTGGTCTGTTCACCCAAATTTGTAGTTATTTATTTGATCTTAATATAAATATTCTTGATATCTCACAAAATGTTATGCGAGGATATCTATCTATAACTTTTCTACTCGATGTTACTCAAGCTGTTGTAAATAAAGATAGACTGGATCTTGGCATCCAAAAATTATGTAAATCAATCAATCTAAACGGGAGTTTATATAATTATGAAGAAGGTAGTCGATCAAAAATACGTAATTTATACGTATTTACGATAATGGGTGAAAATATTTCAGGAATACTTGCTAAGATCTCCAATATTTTAAATCTTCATAAAGTAAATATAGATACCATAAAAACTCAAGTTAGAGGTGGTTGGGTATATAACCAATTTATTCTTGATTTAACCAATACACCAGATATTAAAGCAATGAGGAATCAGCTAAGATTTCAATGCGATGAATTAAATCTCTCCATGGTACTACAGTATGAGAAGACATATCGAAAAAATAAACGTTTAATTGCATTTGATATGGATTCAACACTTGTTAAAGGTGAAACCATCGTTAAAATAGCAGAAAGAGTAAACAAATTCAAGGAAATGGAAGAAAAAACCAATCTGGCTATGAGTACCAATATTGATTTTGAAACTTCATTGAGACAAAGAGCTCAACTCATTAAAGGAATAAAAATTGAGGTATTACATGAGATCGCAAATGATTTAGAAATCACTGCAGGAGCAGAGGAATTAATCCATCATCTGAAGGATATGGGTTGGAAAATTGCATTAATTTCCTCTGGATTCTCTATATTTACCGATGTAGTCAAGGAAAGACTGGGTATAGATTATTCTTTTGGAAATACATTAGAGATTATTGATGGTCTAGCTACCGGTAATGTACTCGGAACTATCATCGATGGAAAGGGTAAATGGGATATATTGACTGATTTAATTGATAATCTAAATATTACCTCTGATGAGGTGGTAACTGTTGGTGATGGATCAAATGATATGGTCATGCTTCAGCAATCTGGACTTGGTATTGGGTTGAATAGCAAGGAAATTGCATCTGAAGTCGCGGATGGTAAAGTTAAAGAAACTGATGTAAGTAATATCTTGCTAATGCTTGGACTCTCAGATAGTGAAATCGAATCAATAATTCATAAATCATGATACTAAACATCATTAACATGTTGAAATATTTCTACCTGACCATACACATCCTCATGTATTTTCCCAAAAGTAGAATACATAGAGTCATATACAATATTATCAACTGCTATTCCAAATTCATAAGAATATTCCAATAATTTGATAGGCTTCTTCTTATTTTCTTCAGCAATATTTACAAAAATCAAATAAGATGAAAGAATTTGACTTAATAGGTCTGAAATTAATTTCTGTCTATTTTCTGTTAATAATGGTGAATCTTTGGATACTAAACAGGCTATCATGTACTCATCAACTGATTGAATAAACCATTTAGAACAACTCAATGATATCTCCTGAAGATAATGTCCTCCAGTTGTAGAACATTCGACTCTATCTATTCCATTGGATTGTAGATTACTCACAAAAATTTGAACTGCTGCTAAAAATCCACCAACTAATTGAGTATCAACACTAACACAAACCTTGTCGTAAGACCTAGACAACAATACAGCTCCAGTATTGTGTATTACATACAGTTGTGACATCAGTTCATTTATATGGGTTTCAGGAACCTCATTTGCTGTTTCCAAAGCATTACATTTCAATTATATTACCTTCTAATTAATTTTCGCTGCAACAATATATTATTGGAGGTACTCTTGGAAAAATATCCCGGTAACACTGAAAATAAGATATTCATCGCATTTTAATACATTATATCTACTAATTCTTTTTTCATTACTTCGCAATCAAACTTACCAGAGATAATACTCGCTGACGAACCTCGGGGTTCAATCGATCCTGGGACGAAAAAAATAGTTCTTGAGACGTTAATTCAGGCGAAAGACCTGGTAAAATCATTTGTAGTTGTATCTCATGATCCTATGTTAGAATCATTTACAGATGATATACTGAGGTTGTAGATTGTAGAAATCGATCGATTGATCGATTTTATATAGTTGTTAAAATATTTTTTTACTATTATCATTGGAACTAATTCAAACATAATAGGATATAAACAATGAATTGCTATCTTGGTTAAGGGATAATATTGCCTGCTGTTGCATCATTAAAGGAATTAGAACAGGTTCAACTAATGCTAGAAATAATAAAAGCTGAATATCCAGACGCTTATGAAAAATTCAAAATGCTTTTTAAAACTCATCGTCAAGTTGGATATAAGAATATAGCAAAAATGATATTAGGAGAATCAACTCCTAAGAAATTAAAAGGATTAGAATAAATATTAAAAATTAAGTTTACTATAAGTCATGATTAAAGTTAATCAACTAAGTAATGTAATCTAGATATGTTTTTATGCCTAAATATACCAAATAAATAATATGTATTGTGGAGAATGTGGAAGTAATATTGAGGAAAAACAAATATTTTGCATGAAGTGTGGTAAT
>JAOUKW010000380.1 GCA_029882335.1 Candidatus Heimdallarchaeota archaeon
GCCCGAAAAACAGGGATTAAAACTTTTTCAAGACGGAGTTCAACTACTCAAATTAAACGAAGATTGCTTCAAGAGAAATCTATAAATGAAAAGGAAAACAATAATGAACGTGAAAAACCTTTAACGAAATATCGGAATATGTTGAAAAATACTGGCGAGCCAATAAAAATATCACAAACACGGAAGGATTTAGAAATTGAAGATATAAGATTAATGCGGCAAACAAAGTTACCTGAAGATTCATACAAAATCCTTAAAGATATCAATTTAAAAAGAAAAGAACGAAAAAGACTTTGAATTATTGATTTAATTGGTAAAAATAATTTATTCTCATAATGTATTTAATTGATTTAGAAAATAAATGGATAAAGTAAAAAATCCTATTATTGCAATTAATGTCATTCTTTGACTCAATTTTTGTGCTTTTGTTTCTCTTCTTTTTGATATTCCTGCTTTTGACACCAATCCGTATAATCTAAACATAATTGAGCAACTAAGATTGATCGCAAAAACATTTATTAATAAAATAGAACCTGCAAGTATTGCTCCTTCATAATTAACCATCGCTAAATAAAGCCCGATATTTGCTGCAGGAGGAGCTAAAGAGGCAGCAATTGCCACACCTACCATTGAAAGGCTTTGCCCTTTAGAAATAATTAAACCAGCTGCTATTCCTGAAATTATTGCAAAAATTATATTAAAAGGATCTGCTTCATTTGCTCGTATTCTCATTTCATGTGTACCACCATCTGGAATAAGATGAATCGTTAATAGTCCAATTATAATCCCCATAAATATTGTGATTGATATGCCAACAATTTCCGCTAGTATTCCCTTCCAAAAATAACCTTTTCCTGGCGTTAAAACACCAATTGAAGTTAATGCAACAGGTCCTAATAAAGGGGCTACTATCATAGAACCAATAATTATGACTACACTATTTGCTACTAAACCAAATGCAGCTAAGGCACCTGAAAGAATTACAAGTGAGAGGTAAGTGCCGGATAATACTGCACTATCAACAAGGTTTGCTAGAATTTCCTCTAAATTTGCTGCAGAAGAGGACTGCATTGTTGTTTTTTTTGTAGAAGAGAATAACCAAAGATTTAATGGTACCATGGTAACTTCTCCAAAAATAATTCCTACACCTCTTGATTTTAATTCGTGTAATAATGTGTTTGTATGTTGATCCTGAACCTTCAGAATAATTAAATGGTTTCCATTGATTAATATCATTTCAGAGGCTCGTAAAGAGTAGGTGGCAATTAAATCAGAGACAATATCTACTTGATCTGCCGGAACCTCTATCCTAATTTCTTTCATTTATCACTATAAACTCTTTTAAACAAGAAATTTATAATCTTTCTTACGTGAGATACAAAAAAAATTCATGTTTAGGGAAAATATTATAAAGTACAACAAAATAAATATTGAATTAAAAATGATTGTTTTTTATATTTCATACTACAAAGTAAATTAACTATTTATTCCAAAAGAAAGTATGACCAACCTACGTTTGAGATTAATATTAATATATGGTGTTATTTGTGTTACCTCTTCCTCTTTTATAATTCGGCTTGCAGAACAAAAACCATATTCTTTAGCATTTACTCGAGTTTTACTTACTGGATTAATTGCCAGCATCATCCTACGAAAATTTAGCCTTACCGATTATAAAATGGATTTTAGAGACAAAGTAAAAATATTTATTGCTGGATTTGCATTGGCTACTCATTTTGGCTGGTGGTTTGAAAGTTTAGATTATTTACCTATTGGGACTTCATTAAGCTTAACAAATACCGCTCCTGTTTGGTTAGCATTCTTGCTTTATTTTGCATACGATGAAAAAATTAATAGAAGGCAATGGATGGCTATATCGTTAGTAATTATTGGTTGTATAATCTTATTTCTTGATAATAAGAATTTAGGAGATACTGGATTATTAGGATTAACATTAGCTTTGGGTTCTGCAATTGGATTTGCAATATACCTAGTTATGGCACGTAATATGGTTTCAAAAATTGGTTTATGGCAATATTTTGGTATGGTAAATCTATGCGCTGCATTTGTATTTGTTCCTTGGATTATATTTAATTCCCAGATCTATTATGTTTTTACTGTTGAAATTTGGTTTTGGGGAGTAATCTTGGCGTTAGTACCCGGTATCAGTGGTCATGCAGTTTATAACTGGGCAATGTCAAAAATCAATCCAATAGAGGTGGGACTTGTGACCTTGGCTGAACCTATATTAGGTTTGATATTAGCATGGTTTATTTTTGCTGAAGTTCTTTCGTTTTATCAAATTATAGGGATATCTATCCTTTTAAGTGCTATATTAATTTCTATTAACTCGAAATCTCAATAAATAATTATTATTGATCTTTTTTATTATTTGGTCGATATATTGGGTTATCTATCTTCAAATTTTTAAAAAAGATATACCAATTGCAATTATCTAAAGGTGTTTATTAAATGTCTATGACAGGTCAACCAGTAATCATATTAAGAGAAGGAACTGAAAGAACACAAGGCAGAGATGCTTTAAAAAATAACATCACCGCAGCAAAAGTTATTGCTGAAGCAGTAAAATCCGCATTAGGTCCAAGAGGAATGGACAAAATGCTTGTGGATAGTTTTGGAGATGTAGTAATAACTAATGATGGTGCTACCATCCTAAAGGAAATTGATGTTCAACATCCTGGTAGTAAGTTCATCATAGAACTTGCTAAAACTCAAGATAGTGAGGTAGGAGATGGTACAACATCTGTTGTTGTTATTGCAGGTGAGTTACTTAAAAAATCTGAAGAACTTGTTGACATGGATATTCATCCCTCAATAATTGTTGAAGGATATCGATTATCCATGGAAAAAGCGTTAGAAATGTTGCAAAATATTACTACTAAAATTACTTTAAAAAGTAGGAAATCATTATTAAATATTGCCAAAACATCTATGTCATCAAAAATTGTTTCAGGAGAAATGTCATCATTATCTGAATTAATTGTTGACGCAGCTCTTGCAGTTGAAAATGATGGTAAAGTCGATATTGATGATATCGCAGTAGTCAAAAAACAAGGTGAATCATTAAAAGATACTACTTTAATTATGGGCTTAATACTTGATAAGGAAATGGTACATTCTGATATGCCAAAAACTATTACAAATGCAAAAATTTTATTACTAAATACTGCACTTGAAACAGTTAAAACTGAATTTGATTCAAAATTAAATATCAGCACTGCAGATCAAGTACAGCAATTTCTTGACCGAGAACAAGATGCCCTAAAGGAAATGGCAAATAAAATAATTAAAACAGGTGCAAATGTAGTATTTTGTCAAAAGGGAATCGATGATGTTGTTCAACATTATTTAGCAAAGAGTCAAATATCTGCTATTAGAAGAGTAAAGAAGAGTGATATGGAAAAACTTGCAAAATCAACAGGTGCCCCTATATTGAGTAACTTAACTGATTTAAGTGACAAAGATTTAGGAACTGCAGGATTAATAGAGGAAAGGAATATTGCTGATGATGATATGGTTTTTGTTACAGACACACCAAAAGCAAAGGCTGTAACTTTACTTATTCGAGGAGGAACTGAATTCGTACTTGATGAATATGAAAGATCCATTCATGATGCATTATGTGTTGTCAGAAATATTATTGAAGATAAGGAATTAGTACCCGGTGGTGGTGCACCTGAGATGTACATTGCTAATGAACTCCGCAAGTATAAATTAGGACAACCCTCCAAGATTCAATTAGCAATTGAAGCATTTGCTTCAGCGATTGAAGTAATTCCAAGAGCTTTAGCAGAAAACGCAGGTTTAGATCCAATTGAAATTGTTGGAAAATTAAACAAAGCATATGACGAAGGTAATTATAATTTTGGTGTAGATGCAGACTCTGGTGACATTCAAGATATGAAAAAATTAGGTGTAATGGAACCACTAAGAGTTAAGAGACAAGCTATTTCTAGCGCAGCAGAAGCAGCAACTATTTTACTTAGAATTGATGATGTAGTATCCGCTAAAGATTTAGGTGGCGGTGGTCCTGGTGGTCCTCCTGGTGGAA
>JAOUKW010000049.1 GCA_029882335.1 Candidatus Heimdallarchaeota archaeon
AACCTATCAATATTAGAGTACATATGGCTGTAAAACCCAGATAAACCATGTTTATAGAACTAGTGTAGAAAACAGCAATAATTATTACAGCACCCAGATCGTCTATAATAGCCAAGGTAGCAAGAAATATCCTTAGGATTGTTGGTACTCTATTTCCCAATAGAAATATAATACCAAGTGCAAATGCGATATCAGTGGCCATTGGAATTGCCCATCCGTGAATTCTTTCTGGATTACTTGAATTTACACTGAAAAATAACAAAGCAGGTACGAGCATACCACCAATTGCTCCAAAAAATGGCAGCAATGCCTTTCTAATGTTAGATAACTCCCCAATGAGTATTTCTCTTTTAATTTCTAATCCTATTAGGAGGAAAAATATTGACATAAGAAGATCATTTATCCAATGTGCCAATGATTTGGAGAACTTGAATTCTCCTATGATTATTCCAATATAGATATGAAATGTATTATAATAACCTTTAGGATCAATGTTTGCCCAAGTTAATGCAATAATTACACTAACAATTAGTATTACTCCACTTGCTGCCTCACTTTCAATAAATTTCTTGAAAGGACGAATAGTCCTCATTGACCTAGAAGTAACTTTTGGAAAATATCGATTTGATTCATTCATAAGTAATGAATTCACAAATATTGATATTAATCTATTTGTTCAGGTCAATGATTTAATGAAACTTTACAATCTAATATAAAACATAAATGGCTTAAGTAAAACTTTTGATAGAATTTGTAGAAATTTGATCTATATATCGTAAGTAACTAAGGATAACACATAGAATTTAAGAAATACCTTTTAATGACCTATATAATTGCATTTCTAATCTTTGATTATCCGTATTTTTCAACTTATAGATAAATAATCATTAAATCACTACTTATCATCATCAAATCTAAATTATCCTATTGTTAATTGGAGTATGTCTGCAATAGTTAGTGAATCCGTATAAACAATGTAAGACAATATTTAGATTTGTATCATAAATAAAAAGATCATGATTTTGCAGCTTTTATGAGGTCTTGATATAATTTGAATTGAAAATCAGGATTTCGACAATTTCTAAGTGAATAACTATCCTGACCATTCTTCTTTATTGCCGTATGTTTCGTAATCGTTTAATGGAGAATATTCCCAATCTTTTTCTGTTTTCAGTTTATATGCAGTTTGAGCAATAAAGAGGAGAGCTTCAAATTCTAAATCTTTTGGAAATTCAGACGGATCACTCAAAACTTTTTCATACAACTCCCTACCATTTGCTACTACTACACATCTAGCATATAAGAATTCATCTATTGAAAAGTACACTTCATCATTAACATAAGCTCCTTCACCTATATTCATTGCATGTTTCATAGTATCTAATTTATAGAGTTTGAGAGCCATAGTTTCTTCAAATCCATAAATGTCTTCTACAGACATCTCGGAAAGTAAGTTTACTGCAGGTTCTAGCATTGCATCATCATCTCCTTGATGAGACCAATCAAGTTTATCTATAATTTCCCAAAATTTATTTTCATCCATGAATACGACATTTTCAGACATTTCTTCAAAATCCCATAAACGCGATACCATATTAATTTGTTGTTAGTTCCACCTACATCCTTATAGTAGTGTGTTTAATTTACTAACCAATTCATTTGGTATACTGGATGAAATATTATTTTCTGTAGCTATTACAAATTTATCAAAGCAAATTTTTTCATCGAATGTTGATTCGAATATCATTTTTCAAATAGTTTTTTAATGATATAATAGGGTTTTGTGTAGCCTTTATTATCACTGCAATGCTATAACCACTTCTAACTGCTGTGTATTTAAAGATAAGACAATTTGAAAATGTACACAGAGGGTAGTTGGTGGATTATTAAAAACTTAAATTACTAAGATTAACATACCTGAAAATTTGACTAATTCGTGCCTATGTTGAATTATTTCAACTTCAAGTTTGTTTCAAAAAGATTAACTTGAAAAAAGTATGAAAAATTTAGAAATTTGGAGATCTGATAAAAAAATAACATATGTGGATATAGAAACGTCGGGTTCTGAATCTTGTTTCAATCCTATTGCTAGGTATTTCTCAATTGCGAATACCAGAGGGAGAATGGGTTTGGGAATGAAGAACAGCTGTTTCAATCCTATTACTAGGTATTTGCCAATTGCGACAAATGAAAATGGATCTCGATGGGATGACAATCGAGGGGTTTCAATCCTATTACTAGGTATTTGCCAATTGCGACATACAGAAGAAGTACACGATGAATATTTAATTCCTGTGTTTCAATCCTATTACTAGGTATTTGCCAATTGTGACATAAATGCAAGAGTATTGATCTGTGCTATGGGTGATAAGCGTTTCAATCCTATTACTAGGTATTTGCCAATTGTGACAATGAAAAAGCATTCCAGAAAGTAGACGCAAAAATGAGGTTTCAATCCTATTACTAGGTATTTGCCAATTGTGACTGAGTAAGTATAATTATTATAAACCATCACTTGATAGGTTTCAATCCTATTACTAGGTATTTCTCAATTGTGACTTAACCCGACCTATACGTGAAAACGAAATAATTGTTGTTACGTTTCAATCCTATTACTAGGTATTTCTCAATTGTGACTTCCGGACGATTTTTACGAATTTTTCGATAAGATGAATGTTTCAATCCTATTACTAGGTATTTCTCAATTGTGACATATTGATAAATTCTACAAGTCGAACCCCTGAATACCAAGTTTCAATCCTATTACTAGGTATTTCTCAATTGTGACCCTAATATAGCTGGTTTGAACACAATAGACTTAACACGTTTCAATCCTATTACTAGGTATTTCTCAATTGTGACAGTTATAGATATTGTAATTGTACCTCAAATTGCAACTGAGTTTCAATCCTATTACTAGGTATTTCTCAATTGTGACACAAATATTTAATAAATGATAATATGTTATGTTATTATAGTTTCAATCCTATTACTAGGTATTTCTCAATTGTGACCAAGCTTCTCAATTAATGCAACAGACAAAAAAACTGCACGTTTCAATCCTATTACTAGGTATTTCTCAATTGTGACCGTTATGTTTTTATCATCTCCAAGCCTCCATTCAATGGTCTAGAAAAAAGTGACTGCGAGAATCGCCACTTGGAAAATGATGATCTCCGACTTGTTGACTGTAAATTTGGGGGGTAAATTTGTAACATAGTCATATCTCGCTCATTTCCAACTACACCAGACATACAACCTATTTTTTGCCTACCGTTTTCTATTCCATTAAAAACATCAAATAATCGCTTTCGATTAGATATTTTCTTATTTAATGAGTGCAGTAACTTACTAATTATTTTTCCGAATTTTACTATTTTGTAAATAATTGGTATAAAATTGATCTTTATAATATTGACCGGATGATCGTAAGATTCAGCTTTATGATTCTCATTGAAATTTGTATCCATTTTTATTCTTATCTTGGTTGAACTATATTGATCTGTCAATATAGTTGAGTTATCATTGATCTTATCGTTGATGCATACAAAGTTATAATCTTTGAGCTTATCAGTGATATTATCAGTGATATTTTCATTGAAGTTGCCATTATTTTGAAGAATTACAGTACTGGATTTATTTCCAATAATTAAAGTAGCTTTGTTAAAATTTGAAAAATTAAAATTTACAAAATTATTGGGGAGATAAATTTTATTCCTTGAATATTGATCCTTAGTAGTAATTCTTGGTATCATGTCACTTCAAACTCTCATACATACTTTCCAATACTCGCATACATTACATTTTCTGTTATGTAATGTTGGTTCTGGTATTAATTCATCATTTATCATATTTCGTATGTTTTGAATTATTAGAAATACATTTTCTTTCATCTTCTCAGTTATTTCCATTTTACTATTAATACCCCTCCAATAACGTAACTCAATAAAGAAACTGGGTAAATTAAATATTTTCTCTGCGATTATAGATGAAAACACTGCTTGGAGTATGTGTCCATTTCTTGGTTGAATAGATTGATTGGAAAATCTTTTCAATTCAACAATTCTTACTTCATTTTCGCGAATTCGGATCATATCTGCATACGAACTCAATTTAAGAGTTTCATCTTGTAGATAGTAATCATATAATGTTTTTGTATCTTTTTTGCTTGAATATTTTTTGGTAGTACGCATTAAGTGAAATTGTTTTCCCATAGACATTAATTTTGATGTATATGATGGATAGCACATAACTCTTCTATAATAAATAATTCTGGGACAATACTCAAATTGTCTAATTTCTTCGGCATGGATCCAAGAACTCATACTATGTATAATCCTCCTCTTCGTGGTAATTCTGTACTGATTTCTTTATATTGAGTTTCAATTGGTTCAACTTTGGTAACTCCTTCGGTAGCTTCATCATCAAGAGATACAGACAAGAGTACTCGGTGTTTATTTTGGCAGGTAGAACATGCAGGAATGAAATGAACATTACCATTATTTCCTTTGATTGTTTGTTGTATTTCTAGATATAGGGTTTTCTTCAGACTATCCTCTAATTCTCCAAAGAAAACGGAATATTGAATTCTTTCCAATCCTGCTTCTTTACAAAGCTTAGACACACTAGAACGGATATCATCTTCCTTAATATCATAGCAAATTGTATATCTCATTACTTCACCTTGAAAATAAAGGGTTGATACCCATCTATTTGGCCTCTGAAGAATTTACTTGCTTCTCTTGTTTGGTATATCATCCATTGGAATAATGTTTTATCCTCAATTATTTCCTCAAATTTTTCATAAATCTTTTGTAAATATAATTTTTTCAGCTCCTTAGTTAATTGTATTGCATTATCTTCAGATACTTCAATGTGATCTTGTTCTACTTTCTCTTGGATTAATAATTCAATTGCAACTACATCTATACATATTTGTCTAAATTCTTCAATTGCATCTAGCACAAAAGATTCTCTTCCTGAGCGATCCACATGTAAAAATCCTGCGTAGATATCCATTCCTACAATTATTGTAGCCATGGTAATCTTTCCCTTCAAAACAGCATAGCCATAATTCAACAATGCACTGAAGATATCTGTAGCAGGTCTTCTCGTGCGTTTTTTGAAATTATATCGTTCAGGAATAATATTGGTTAATTCTTGAAAATACAATTTTGCTGCCTGTGCTTCCAATGTCATTAATTGATTTCTACGTTCTTCATCTAAAATCTGAGATAGATTCTTCGTAGTTGGAATTAGATTACGAATTTTCGTTCGATTTTCGCTAATTTCAATATTCCTATATCTTCCCAACCATGAAAGCAAGTTTGCTTTATTTCTGATGGCTGCAGACACAATACTGGTTGCATATTGATTAGACTTTGTATTAGTCGCCGCAAGATATTGTGATCTACGTATCTCTGCAGAACCATTGGTACCATATGGAATGAGTACCATTCCATTATCAAATAACGAATTCCAAACCACTGGAATTCCATATTTTGCTATTAAGTCAAATGCACCAGATGTAAATGACGCCTTACAATCTACAAGTATTGACTCTGTTTTAACTACCGGGACATAAACCTTGGGTTTTGTTGATCCACCAAATGAAATAAGAAAATTATCTCCTTCTGATTGTACATATGCACCATGATCTACTAGGACTACATCTACCATTTACTGCACCTCTCTATCTCCATGTTTATTTAATATTTGATGATGAAGTATTGAGTTTAGATTAACTGAATATTCTTCATTTTCTGTTTCTATTATTAATATTGAGCCCTGAATGTGTTTAATCTTTCCCTGGATGTGTTTAATTTCATCTGATGTGGGATGGAGTTCAAATTTAGCAGGAGGGATTGCTATGTCATCATAAATACTCCAGTATTCAATTTTTTGATCAGGATATTTCTTGGCTAATACGTTTTTATACTCAATTATGGAAGACGGAGGATTATCGGTTGAGTTATTGATTTTATCAACAAATGATAATTTATCTACAAATCCAATTTTCATCAATTCTATTTCTTGGGATTGTACCTCTTGTAATGATTTGAATCCGCGAACTACTATTACTTCATTTAATCCTTGTTCTACAAATCGTTGAAGATAACTACCCTTCCTCTTTGCTCGTGATATTCCAACTTTTTCCTCATTACCTAATCTACCAATGTACAATATGTGTTCTGAATGACAGTATTCTGCATTTTTGAATTCATTACAAGGTGGGTCATCTTTAGTACAGGTAATACCCTTTCCCAAAAATGAATCCTGTTGCAAAAACAAACATTTCTTGAATTCTGACATTTGATAACACTCATTACAATATCCTTCCTTCAATAAAGAAGGAGTATAACATTTACAACATACAGTATTCCCAAGTTTAATATCAATAAATTTATTCGCCTGAAGATCAAATCTATTGAATTCTGTATAATTGTATTGAAACCATAGATTATTCAATGTTTTAACAGTGTTTTTAGATTTATTCTTTTCTATTTTGTATCCAATTCCTCGTATAACACCATTTGCAATATTTGAAACGTTTTCACCAGTAATTTCCTTCACCTCTTAATCCAGTTTATCTCATTTTATCGGAACACTTCTTAGTCAATCTTATCATGTAGTTGGTTAAAATAGTATCATTTTGCCCTCTATGTTCCTTACTCTTCATTTGATTTATTACATCAACTTCATTTGATTTGTTTGTCCTTGGTTGTCTAATTAAGATGTTTACACTAACCATCACTCCAGATCTTTTTTCACCAATTCGCCTGAAATTACCTACTACAAATAACAAATATAATAAAACAAGACCTTCAATATACTCTACAAAATAGTTAGTATACCCAATTCTTCCATTTAGATCGATTGAATTTTCTATTTTTTTCTTTTTACTTTCAATTTTAAAATGAGTAATTGATAATTGATTTTTCAACAGTTCTACCTGCTTTTTCTCTTTAGCTTCATCTATCTGACCTACAAAATATTTGTAGTTAGAAATTATATTCATCCACATTCTCTTTTGAATGGGAAATACTTCTAAATTGCCAATTCCTGGAAATTTATAATTATCTATTTTGTTGAAATTAAACTTGAATTGTGATATTATTTCCATCTAATCACCTTCGCAAATATAGTATAATTGCATTTATACTTAAATTTAATTATTAACCAATGTATATACAAAAATTGTATGTATGGGGGCTGAAAGTCAATTTTATTATCAATTTTGCTTTGACTAGATGAATATTTAATGTAATTTTTTCAAGCAGTGTTAAACAATACAAAAATATTTCACTGAAATAGACTATGAGTCAACTCATATATGCAGGTACTTTGCAGTTGTGTGATATAACCTCCTCAATTAATAGTTATTACATCAATAGTAATAAAATCCCATTTTGAGTTCACCTAAATCAATCAGATTCAAGAAACTTTAGTGTAGAAAATAAATAATGTTCCTTTATATTTATCCATTCTAACAATATGTGCTTTTTAAGGTGGTAATACCAATCAAGTTTGAAGCAACATCAAATTTTGGTGCAGGTAATATGGTTGAAGTAGTGTGCACAAATAATAATGAATTATTTGGTATTAATTCGAATGATGAATTAATGATTAGTAAGCTACTGCACTCATTAAATAAGAAAATATCTAATCGAAAGCGATTATTTGATGTTTTTAATGGAATAGAAAACTGTAGGCAAAAAATAGGTTGTGTGTCTGGTGTAGTTGGAAATGAGCGAGATATGAGCTTGTCACAAAATTACCCCCAAAATTTACAGTCAACAAGTCCGAGATCTGCGTTTTCCAAGTGGCGATTCTCGCAGTCACTTTTTTCTAGACCATTGAATGGAGGCCTGGAGATGATAAAAACATAACGGTCACAATTGAGAAATACCTAGTAATAGGATTGAAACTGTATACGGTCCTGATATTTCTGCTTTTCCAACTCCACCAGTCACAATTGAGAAATACCTAGTAATAGGATTGAAACCTAATTTTCTTAACAGTGACCCGACATAACTGTGAGAAGTCACAATTGAGAAATACCTAGTAATAGGATTGAAACACTGAGATTATCGAGGGAATGCGATCTATGGAAGGGACTGTCACAATTGAGAAATACCTAGTAATAGGATTGAAACACGATTGTTGATGATAATGAACATCATATTAGATTAGATAGTCACAATTGAGAAATACCTAGTAATAGGATTGAAACTAGTACAGGTACACCAACCTTAGTGGCATCAACAAACGTGGTCACAATTGAGAAATACCTAGTAATAGGATTGAAACAGATTATATTAACCAAGAAAATCAATCGTGTGGTCTTTGGTCACAATTGAGAAATACCTAGTAATAGGATTGAAACAACTTTAACATGGTATAGATCAAATTGAAATTAAATATGTCACAATTGAGAAATACCTAGTAATAGGATTGAAACAAAATAGCTCTATCCTCTGGTTCTGCACTCTCCAATAAGTCACAATTGAGAAATACCTAGTAATAGGATTGAAACTATGCAGGAGGAGAAGTTGATGCAGTTATGATTACTCAAAGTCACAATTGAGAAATACCTAGTAATAGGATTGAAACCAAGGGAGCGTACATCGATGGACACCTAAAAACCACGTCACAATTGAGAAATACCTAGTAATAGGATTGAAACATAACTTACGACGTACGAGTATATCTTTCAATGCGTATAGTCACAATTGAGAAATACCTAGTAATAGGATTGAAACATTGTAAAGTTACCGATTGTTACGGATTTTTTCAGGTCTGTCACAATTGAGAAATACCTAGTAATAGGATTGAAACTCGGGTATGTTAATATCTATTACTCTGCCTTTCTCATCTGCGATTAGTCACAATTGAGAAATACCTAGTAATAGGATTGAAACTTTATGGTTCGGATCAGAATGCATTCTGCAAACCTCACAAGTCACAATTGAGAAATACCTAGTAATAGGATTGAAACTAGTTCCTAAGCCAATGGAACCACCTAGGTTAGATGGTTGTCACAATTGAGAAATACCTAGTAATAGGATTGAAACATATGTGAACCTGTAAATGTTGCATATACAACGTCTGAATGTCACAATTGAGAAATACCTAGTAATAGGATTGAAACAGGGTGGCTAAAAAAAACCGTTTGATTTTGATTGTTTAGTCACAATTGAGAAATACCTAGTAATAGGATTGAAACTCAATCTTTACTCTCATTCTTTCTTGCCTCTTTCATACGTCACAATTGAGAAATACCTAGTAATAGGATTGAAACATTTGACAATGTTGACAATTACAACTACAAGCCCAGAAAGGTCACAATTGAGAAATACCTAGTAATAGGATTGAAACATATCATGTAATAAACCTATAAAAACTAATTCTTTATCTGTCACAATTGAGAAATACCTAGTAATAGGATTGAAACGACGAGATTTGATCTATTATTTCATTTATATCAAATTGAGTCACAATTGAGAAATACCTAGTAATAGGATTGAAACACAGATATTATTTATTATTTAATATTTTATGTATATTTGTCACAATTGAGAAATACCTAGTAATAGGATTGAAACAAGATCTCATTATGTTTCTTATTGATTTTTGACTTACATGTCACAATTGAGAAATACCTAGTAATAGGATTGAAACTATCTGTTTCTCAAGAATATCTAATAGTCGCATCTCCAAGGTCACAATTGAGAAATACCTAGTAATAGGATTGAAACCCTGTATTTCTCAATGTGATTGCTTCCCAATTTGAAAAAGCCACAATTGAGAAATACCTAGTAATAGGATTGAAACGCATGAATTTTGGTAAGCTATCTGGTACCTTTGGCAATGTCACAATTGAGAAATACCTAGTAATAGGATTGAAACTAATTAATAGGGTGGTTTTCCCACGCTAAATCTTTTGTCACAATTGAGAAATACCTAGTAATAGGATTGAAACTGGGAAAGGAGAATCCATTGGTTGATCTGTACCCGCAATGTCACAATTGAGAAATACCTAGTAATAGGATTGAAACGTTGTTTTTGTTATAGGAGATGTTGATATTCCGGCTGGATGTCGAAATTGAGAAATACCTAATAATAAGATTGAAACTCAATAGTATGATGCAAAGATTTGGTTGTATGTGAATTGTAACAGTGCAGTAGCCTAGTCTAAGCATGAAATACCAAGGGTCTTTGCATTGTTCATGAAAGTAATTTTACTAATTCTGGAATGTCATAATCCCATTGTCCAAAATTATAGAGGTCCAATGGAAATTTTAGAATAGTTCCAGTTCCTTGATTTTCTCTTCCAAAAAAATATTTACATTCTTCAAACGGAGTTAAATCATCATCTATAGCATATATTTGTACTTTAGCAACTTTCTTGAGTTCCAGTGATTTATTAAATTCATATCCATATTCAACAGATAAATAGGGCCAAGAAGTCTTTTTTAGTTGTAATAAGTAGTTAATACCTTCTGTATTTTCTGTTAATTTTTCTTCGATATATTCTAGCAATTGAAATCTAAATTCATCTTCAGTAATTAATTTCTTATCAATTTCATATATTTGTATTGGAATACTTAGTGGGATGAATAATGTAATAGATTTTAATGTCATAGGAATTCTCCACATAATTATTTTATTATAGTACTTCAATTCTTCTAATTTAGGTTTAATTTTCTTTACTTTGGATCGGGTAATGGTTGTAATTATGCTATCAATCTTATCAGTTTTACCATTTACTATATCCATAAGCACAATGAGTTCACTGTTTGTTAAATTATATCTATGATAATTATGAATATTTATATTTTGGTCTCTATTACCTCTTAATCGGATAACTTGTTTACGATGAGTTTTAACACTAAGCCAAGATGATGAATCAGGATCATACATATTTGGAGAATAGATATTCTCCCATTCATCAGGAAGTATTATTATAAATTCATTATTTAATTTCTTAATAGAATTAAGCTTTTCTAATAATTTATTCAAATAATAAAATGGGAATTTAATCTTTTCCAGTCTCTTATCTGGTGATTTAAACTTTTCATAATTTTCATAATAAGGAGATTCCTTTAGTGTGTTTATAATTGGTTGAGATAAATTGAAAAGATACATCGGAACTAGTCCTAAATATGATTTTTTTGGATAGAATAGATAAATAAGTGAAAACTTAAGTTTTTCTAGGGATTTATAAATTGCATTAGTTTTTACTTTGGGAATAGATTTACTAATAATTGCTGCATTTAAAGTTTGATTTTGTAGGGATGTGAAGAGAACTTGTATATCTAGATTTGAAAATGTTTTAGGTATGAAGGAATACAAGAAATAATTAAAACTGACTTCTAATTTGGTATTCGGATATAATCTATTAAACTTGATAAATTCAAAGAGTACATCTTTTTTCTGATTAGGTGTGAAGGTATCTAACATGAAGTATAATTTTCTAAAATCTAGCCTTGTATCAAAATTCTTCTGGGTTGCATACACATTATCCCATAGACTAATGTATTTTCCTCTTATCGGGACACTTATTTCTGAGGATGTGGTTAGAAGTAGAGAGAATAATGCACAAAAATTCCATCCCATTATATTATCCTCTATATCACCAAGGATTTGATACATGATCGCTCCTCTAAGATAGTGTAACAACCATATTGATGTCTTAGGATTCAACGTTTCCCTAAGGATAATAACATCACGTTCTAAATTTATTTTTAATTCATTAAATGGATCCGTCGTGTTAAACTCTTGTCGATGTCCCCAGGTAACCTTTGGAATTTTGATGGGTTCTACTTTAAATATTTTGGCTAATAAATTTCTAACAAACTCTTCACCTTCTTCTTTTATTAGCACAAAATATCGTTTAACTAGGTAATATTCAAGTTTTATTTAGTAGTAATATCTCTTTGTAAACTATTATTCTTTAAAATTAATTTTACAAATGCAATTTCTCTTTTAATGATGAGGTTAAATTTAATTTTATGAGTATATTAACTATTAATAGGATTTGCTTATTTTAGTATTCAATTATTAATAGGATTAGTTTGTTTTATTATTCAATTATTAATCGGATTTGCTTGTTTTATTATTCAATTATTAAATAGATTTATTTATTTTTATATAAAGAATAGACCTTTTAACGATCCAATTATCATCTTACCAATGCTCAGGGGGCCTGGTGCATCGGGGATGGTTGGGACATCAAGATCATCGTCCCCTAATATTCGGATTACAACGCTCATAAGAACGAGTTTTAAGAATGCTTTATGATTGGGCATCATATACACATAAACAGAAGTATAATACAATAGACGCCTTCTTCGTTAAATGGTCTGTTTTTTAATAATATGCAAGGTATGTTGAAAAATGTGGTTTTGGACCTTCAAACTTAATTATACAAAAATCAAGTAATAATTGGAAATTAAGCCTATATGTTTATCAATATTCGAAAATAAGGTAATATCGGATTCAAATAATAAAATGTCCAATCAGGTCTCAAACCGAAGTTCTTTTTATCATTATTTGATAATTCAAATATTAGTTGAGTTTTCTGAGAAATATCAATCAATTGTTTTGTAACCTTTGTATTTTTATCACCTGAACCTTTACCCAAAGATTTGACAATTCTATTAGCAGTCATTGCTGCGGATTTTGCAATAAACTCGGGATCTTTTCCAATGTACTGTGGAATTGTATTTCTGAAATTAAAAATTAGTTCTTGGACGATTTCGATTTCATCATTATTTAAAAGATTCAAAGTTTCATTAAGTGTTGGTATATTTTGATCTAATGGGATTAACATGAGGTCATTATTAAATAATATATTTCCAGGAACTTTTTTCATAATCATTAGCAGATCGTCATAAAAAATCATTGGAAAACTCTTGAATAGTGTTTTTACTCTTGTATTAAATACCCATGTATCTTCCTTCATATAAATTGAATAGACAAATATTAATGGATTTAATATGTTTGGAGTAATGCCCAAACGGGCATATTCTGTTGTAAGAATGAAATTTTTATTTGACCAATAATATCTAAGAAATATTATAGATAGTAAATTTTCTCTTATAGTTTCTGGAAGTTTATAATTTATACTTGGATACTGCGGGACTGTACTTACTATTTTTTCGATATAGGTAGAAATATGATGTTTTATTGAAAATGTAAATGTTAAAGCATAGATTATAGGAATTATGGAATATTTCTTAACATTTGAAATTAATTTCTCCCCGGAAATATAATGTGTCTTGCCTTGGTAGAGCCAATTATAATTTTTGAAAGATTTGTACTTTGCATTTTCTGTATTATTAAACATTAGATCCTGTGTATTTAATTGAATTTCAAATACTTTATTTGTTTCATTTCTCGTGCAATAAGTACATAATGAGGAGTTTATTCCATTAAATTTACCACAACCCAATTTTTTATGATGTATGGCTGTTCCTTTTATTGAATGACCATCTATCTTTAGGGAATTAATCAAATTCATTGGAAATGTTTCTGCTTTTGCTGTTACATTTATTTCAAAATATGAACAACCGAATGGATATAAGATTAATCTCTTTTTTACGTAGATTATCTCAAATTCTGGATTAGAGGGGTATTGGAAGTCAGGAATATTGATATAATTTGTTATTTTAGGGGTGATTGAACTATATGGTATTTGGTAATCTTCAGAGAATCTCCTTTGTTTATCATCGAGTTTTTCTAAAATAGAAACTTTCTTTTTTGTGAATTTAGCTTCTTTGAATAATTTAGCCTCATTAAAATTATCACAATTATTCCAGTGAAAAATCCAAATCATTGTTATTACCATAATACATCAACTCCATCAATAGAAAGGATCATTCTAATCTATAATTCATCCTTTTATGATATTAATCTGATCCTTCATCAGGCATTTAAATAAAAGACACCATCTTCAATCCAGTTTGTTTTGTATAAATATCCTTTGCGTTTTCACCAGTTAACTGAATAAAATAAATATCAGTACTATCATATTTACCTTTGACACATTTAAAGCTAGTTTCTGGTATTTGACTAATTATTGTATCCAAATTGCTTTTGGATACTTCAATTGTATAAGGACGTAATTTATTTGGGATATGTTTGAGTTTTTTATGAAAATATTCTTTTGTAAATTTTTTATTTTCATCTAACATTAGTACAATTGGAATTTGATTATACGTATTATCAATCAAGCTAAAGTTGTTATTCATTGTCTCGAATCTTCCTTGTTGGTATTCCTCAAGTAGGGTATTGGTAACTCGAATTTGAGCAATCGAATTAAAATAATTATTACTTAGGTTTCTTAATTCATTTTCACTTATCACCTGTTTGTTTATACTTTTTAGCAGTGTAGTTGTTATATTTAGGTTAACTAGGTGCTGATTGTATATCAGATTATAAAATATTTTTCCATTATTTTCAGTTAACATAACCAATCTGATTTCTTGTGGTTCATCAAATTCAAAGTTACGATTACAACGACCAGCTACTTGTATGATCGAATCTAAGGGGCAAAAATCACGATATACGATTTTAAATGAAAAATCCACACCTGCTTCTATTAATTGTGTACTAATGAGGATTGTAGGTTTATTATCTTTTAATCTTTGACTAATTTCACTTATTATCACTGCTCTGTGTATTGGTAAGATTTGAGTTGATAATAGAAATACACCCTCATCATATTTTTTATGTAAAGAATCGTATAGACTATATGCCACTCTGGTTGTATTTACTACAATTAAATATTGATTATCTAATACATTTCCAAATTTTGTTAGCAAATGTTTGTAAAAGTCATTAATAGAGATGGTTATAAAATCTTGTATGTCTATATCATAACAATCTAGAAATAAATTATAACGGTTAAGGCTGGGATAATTAATTTCTTTATCATCAAATAGATTGACCTGATTTAATGATGCAGGCAACAATACCTTTGGCAATGTTGCACTAGCTAATACTATGTAACAATTCAATGATTTTGTAAGTGTTTCAAAAACTTGCATAATTAATTCCCAGTATTGTGCAGGTATTCCTTGAACTTCATCAATTAAAATAATACTACCTGCAAGACGGTGAAATCGAATTAATTCGCGTTTGTGACTTTTACAAATGGTATTGAATAATTTAATAAATGATGTTACAATTATTTCTGAATGCCAAGTATTTACTCGATGCATGGTATAGGTATTTTTAGTTTCTCCTTCATTGATAATTGAATTTTCCAACCCATCTGTTTCTAAATATATCCATTTACTATCTGCCAAATGGTGGTGGAGGGTAAGTAATTGATTTTGTCCAAACTCTTCAGCATTTAATAATTGGGACGATACCAAAATATCTTGAATTACAGCACCAACTTGGTCAATAATTGAAACAAATGGTAATGCATAGATAATTCGAGGTTGCTGTTTTTCTTCTAATAAGATTCGATTCTTCAATTTAATTCCTACATTTAATAATGCAAGTGTCTTTGCAGAACCAGTTGGTGCATCCATCAAGAATATAGAATCTTTATAAGATTGTAAATCGCTAATTTTCAAATTTGACGATGAATATAGTTGATTACGAATTTGATTTATCAATTGCATAGATGTAGATACATTGCTGTTTACATCTGATGTATGATTAAATTTTTTAATTCTGAAATTATCAATTAAGGAATTTGGAAGATTAATACGATCTGGTTCAAATGCAATATGATGTTTTTTTGAATTATCAATATATGATTTAG
>JAOUKW010000381.1 GCA_029882335.1 Candidatus Heimdallarchaeota archaeon
AACTTGTGTAACTATATGGTTCCAGAATTTAGTTAACGTAAAGCATGATTTTGTCATATTACCAGTAAATGGATCAAAAGGTATCGCTGGAGTTTATATGAGTCTAGATAACTCTACAGCATTTTGTGGTCAAGCTACGTCTGACGACGAAACAACACCAGGACTTGCAAGATTTAATATCCTAACTCCAAAATACAATGTAGTATTCGAATATTTTTGCTCAATCCCCGGACATCACTCATCAGGTATGTTTGGTGAATTAAGAATAATTGATGGTAAAATTGATGTTGCGTCTGTCATTGTTTTATCTATAATGCTAATATTATTGACGATTGGTACTTTAGTTTTTGTGAAAGCTATGAGAAGAAAGTAATTTGTGGAAATTGAGATTTAATTGATTATGATCCATGACGTATAAGATATCTCATTACTTTATATGCATCTTCTACAATCCAGTCTGTCCCATGAAGATAATGTCGAATCTGTCCATCTTGATCAATAATATAAACAATAAATGCATGTATCCATGATACAGAACCATGTTCATATTCAGATAGTTGTACAGTAGTATTAACTAGCGGACTTTTTTCAAGTTCATAGTAAAATCCCCATTCCAGTGCTGTTTGATTAATTTGCTCTTCATTTCCTGTTATAAATTGATAATTATCAGGAAGTTCATCAATTCCAGTTATACTTGAGGCATAATTCTGTAATGTAGTTAAATTATCATGTAGATAATCAAAATCAATTACAAAAAAGGCTATATCATCGTCATATCCTTTATCCACTAGTTGATTATATGTATCAGTCATTTTTGTAGTAATTAAATTACAACCATATGCACAGACAGTATACACAAATGTAACCATTCTTACTTTACCAGAATAATCACTGAATGTAATACTTTCATTATTAAAATTGGTTAAACTAAAATCAGGATATTTCCCAGTAATTATCGCCCCCGGATTATTATAATAATCATACGCAAAAAATCCAGAGAATGATAGAACTATAAAAATTATTAGAAGGCCAATTAAATTTAGCTTCATATATTAGAATCTGATTGTTTGTATTTAAGTGAAATTAGTGAGACATTAATTAAAAACTATACTATTATTTCAATTATGAAATAAAACATATTTTGCACAATATATTTTTAATTATAATTAATTATTCAATTATATGAACAATATATCAATTATTGACCCATTATACGTCATATTTTGACATATCATAAAATGGTATATTACTAAAGTCGAAATATTTTACTTTCCTACTGATAAAGTTATTATTTTGATTTCAGATAAACTTAGGATAATATATTCAAGTTTATTAATAATTTAATTTAAAATAAACTATGAGTCTTTCCAAATCATATGAACCAAGTGAATTTGAGAGTAAACTATACGAATGGTGGGAAACAAACAAATTCTTTAAACCTGAAAAACTAAAAAAATTAGGTTTAATTGATGATAATACACCTGCATACTGCATTACACTTCCTCCTCCAAATATAACAGGAGTACTTCATCTAGGTCATGCCATGATAATAACAATAGAAGATATAATGATACGTCATGCTAGAATGACGGGAAAGAATACCTTATTTCTACCCGGTGTAGATCATGCAGGAATTGCAACTCAAGCAGTAGTCGAACGAGAATTAAATAAAAAAGGAATTAAGAGAAAGGAAATAGGGAGAGAAAAGTTTCTTGAACATGTTTGGGCTTGGAAAGAAAAATCACATGGAATTATTACCAATCAATCAAGAAAAATGGGTATGAGTTCTGATTGGGATAGAGAAGCATTTACCATGGATGACAATTTAGCGAATGCAGTCAGAGAAGCATTTGTTACTCTATTTGAACGAAATTTGATTTATCGAGGGAGTTATTTGGTAAATTGGTGTCCGGGTAGATGTGAAACAGCAATATCTAGTTTAGAAGCAGATTCAATTGAGAAAAAGGGTAAATTATATTTTATCAAGTATCCAATAATTGATACTAAATGGAAAGGACCTATTAATGAATGGAAATCTGGTTCTTGGGCAAATGGTGCTACAAAATTTATCGAAATCGCAACCACAAGACCAGAAACATTGCTTGGGGATTCTGCAGTAGCAACACGAAAAGATCATCCCAAATTTGCAAAACTCATCGGTAAAACAGCAATATTACCAGTTTTAGGTAGAAAATTAAAGATCATCGATGATGAGTATGTTGATCCTGAATTTGGAACAGGGGCTTTGAAAATTACTCCTGCCCATGATATGAATGATTATGAAATTGGTAAACGGCACAACCTTGATTCCTACTCAATTTTTACCAAAAAAGCTAAGATAAAGAAAGAATTTGGTGGTGGATTTTATGATAACAAAGATAGATTCAAAGTAAGAAATCAAATTGTTGAAGACCTAGAAAATGAAGGTCTACTCATTAAAATTGAAGAATATAATCATTCGGTACCTCATTGTTCTCGATGTGAATCAGTTATTGAATTACGTGATTCACTTCAATGGTTTGTTAAAACTAAACCAATAGCAGATAAAGTGCTAAAAGAAATGCATACTATGAATTTTATTCCGAATAAATTCAGCGATCAATTTAGATTTTGGATGGAAAATATTCAAGATTGGTGTATTTCACGTCAATTATGGTGGGGACATCGAATACCTGTTTGGTACTGTCAAAATTGTGAAAATGTAATGTCATTCAGAGAAGACCCCACCAACTGTCCAAAATGTGAATCAGTTAATTTAACTCAGGATGAAGATGTACTAGATACATGGTTTTCATCTGCATTATGGCCTTTTAGCACCATGGGTTGGCCGAATCAAACAGATGATTTGATGAAATATTATCCAAATACCACCCGTGAAAGTGGTTATGATATTTTATTATTTTGGATGGCCAGAGAAGCAATGATGGGAATGGAATTGACTGGGAAAATTGTATATAAAAACGTCTATCTCCATGGATTAATCAGAAATGAAGAAGGGAGAAAAATCAGTAAATCTATGGAAAATATTGATGAATATGATCCATTATTAATTATCAATAAATATGGAGCTGATACACTAAGATTGACCTTGGCTACGTATTCAGCAGCAGGATTAGATATGAACCTAGATCCAAAAAATTTGGATGGAATACATAAATTTGGCATTAAAATATGGCAAGCAGTACGATTTGTATTGTCAAATATTCCTGAAAACTACACCTACAAAGGGATAACCGATTTAAATTATGATAAATTAGAACCTGCAGATAAATGGATTTTATCTGAATTAAATTTATTAATTCAAGGAGTAAATTCTAGTTTTGAAGAATTCAATTTTCTCAATCCTGCAAGAGATATCCGTACATTCTTTTGGAACAAGTTTGCTGATTGGTATATCGAAATATCAAAAATAAGATTATACAGTCAAAATGAGGTAGATATAAATCCAATTCATATTCTAATACATATAATAGATACATGCTTACGATTATTACACCCATTTACTCCGTTTATTACTGAAAAACTTTGGCAAGAATTACCTTCTGAAGTAAAACAGCAAGAGGCATTAATTGTATCCAAATGGCCAGAAATTAACACTCAATTCATTCGCAATGATATTTCAAATGAATTTGAACATTTAATGGAAGTAATAGTCAGTATTCGTAGAATTCGAGCTGAATATACAGTCCCATATAGCAATCGATTTTCAGTCCTAATTTCTTCAGAGGATTACTTACCAATTATACAAAGGTCAATCGATGTTATTCAATACTTAGCAACAATTGGAGATTTAACTGTTGCAACTTCTATAAACCCACCGAAGAAGGTTATCTCATCAGTTATTGGAAAATCAACAATCTACATACCATTAGAAGGTCTTATTGAAGTTGAAGAAGAATTATCAAGATTATCAAAAGAAATAGGTAAATTGGAAAAAACTATTTCCGGATTAACCAATAAACTCAATGGAGAGTTCAGCAAACGAGCACCACAAGATTTAGTGAATAGTGAGAATGAGAAACTTGCCATGTATCAAGATAATTTAGAGAAACTAAAAGAA
>JAOUKW010000382.1 GCA_029882335.1 Candidatus Heimdallarchaeota archaeon
TTAAGAATATATATAAATAAAAAAATGTATTAAAAAACTAATAATAAAATAATAAAAACAACAAATAATTAAAAAAATAAAAATAAATGAAAAATATAAAAATATAATATATAAAATAAGTAAAAACTTAAAAATTAGTATAACATCAATAACAAAAGATAATATATTAAATAAAAATTAAATTTGTTTAAAAAGACTATTCTTTTTTTGTGTTTCTGGTCTTCTAGATGATAATTATTTTCATTTGTTATTTATTTAAATAATTTAAAATAATTTTAGTATTCTTTCTATATCAAACAGATAAGTCTTGAAATTGAAAAATAATAATTATCCTAGTTATGTTCTATAATAATATGTAATTGTTTATGTTAAATTGTTAATCTTCTAGGAAAACTTCTCAAATAGCAAAATAATCTCGATAATTAAAATATCAAAAGAATCACACCAAATATTTTTCGCGTCTAACTCTGTTAAGTTTAGTTGTATTTTCCAAAACTGAATGAAAATTATTTGAGTTGATTTCAATCGTTATTTTGGAAAATTGAGTTCATTTAGAATTATTATCACTCAACCAATGTTCATATTCATAACTTTAATGCAACCAGATTCAAATTTACATCAGACAATTTTTGTTCTTATTAGTTGATCCAAGATAAAACTGGATTCAATTAGTCAATTTGAGAGAGGATAACTTTGTCTTTCCTTATTATGGATTTTCATTTATGGATGTTTTATGTTAGTCACAGTCTTCAACCAATTTCGATTTTTCTCTTGTAAACAAGATACTTATTATCCACTATCCTTAGTTGACTAAATACTTCATAGAATAGTTCATAGAATACTTCATAAATATTTTATATTTTTCTGAGAATAATGATAATATTAAGCAAATATTTTTTTTTTCAAGTTTATTGTATTTAGAAATGTTTAAGCAATTTAATTATGATCCGTGGTTATTTTCCAAATCATTTGTTGACCACAATGTTCGGGTAAAGATAAATTATTATCCTCAATCCAATCCCCATCTATCTGAAATGATTGTTCGAGTTTAAGTTGACAAATTTTGCAAAACAATACTGATTTATGCTTTGACATTTGGGGTACTGTTTGAGGGGGGATTGGAGTCAACTTTTCCCTTCCGCTTCTATGAAGGAAGTTTAATTCAAAACCTTTGGTTCCTTTAATAGCATCCTCAAGATCCTTGGCAAAATTGTCGAGGATATCCACTTGATAACCCCCATTATAGGGGTATCCTTTTTTCTGATTAATTGCAGATTGTATTTCTCTTTTTGCACCTTTGAAATGATCTGTAATTGTCGTTGCTGAAAATTTTCTATCCTCAGTTTCAATAGTTAGATATACATATTCGTAATGTTCAATGTATTCATCTATTTGATTTGATAATAGATTTGCCCTAGTAATATGGCCTGAATTACTTATATCAAAAGAACTTAGTAATTCATAACAAGCCCGTATCGTGGCAACAGATTGTAGATTTTTCTCAGTATCTTTAATTGCTAGAGCATAGAATTGGTAATTATATTGGTCGTCCTGATCTATAAATTCAACGTAATTTGTAAGTTCTTCTTTGAATTCAGTCAAATCCTGGATAAAAAATTTATGAATTTGAGTATATTGTCTCTTTATATCTTCAATTCTATTTTTCAAATGACGATTATTTGATCTATCTGTTGAAGAAAGAGAATAATGCGGAATTTGGGATTTCACATGTGCACGTATTTGAGTAACAGCAAGACCCGTTTCCTTGGTCAAAATTGAGACAAGTGTTTCCATAATAATATCTAAATCGTATGATACTAAAGGTAACCTAACTCCATCGAATTTGAATTTAGAGTTGAGTTGAAAATGACCACAATCAAATATTGTGTAAATAAAATGGTTTGCAATAGTGATTTCCTTTAGAATTAGGTGCTCTTTTTCTTCATGAGCGACCTTATCATATGCTTGAACCGCAAATTCAAGGAGATCATTGAATCCACTGTATTGTCTGTTGTTTTCTTTAATTATTTGATAGACTCCATTAATAAAATTGGTATTGGAGTTTTTCAGTTTGGATTTCATAATTAGAGAGATTTCCTCTAAACCGAGATGTGCAACTGTCATAACTATGCAATATTATATTGCATACAATATTATTTAAATATATTTGAATTTATTTAGAGAATTGTAATATCTATGCCTAGAGTCGAAATTAACCCGATTTTTCAATCATCAAAATGCAAATTAGCGTTGTTTTTGTAAAATCACCCGATATTTTTTAAATTTCGCCCATATTATTTAATGCAATTATCAATCGAAAATTTGATGCAATTATCAATCGAAACTTTGTTCATCTAAGCTAATTTCTAGTTCCTACTGGTATTATTGAATTTTTCAGTCATCTAGAAAGTAAATGTAGTCAAATCCTCCCGAAATATGTGTAATTGTTTTGAGATATGTATGTTCAAAAGAACTAAAACTTATATGGCATTTTTCATACGTATGTTTATGTCACAGAAGGATAGTAATTTTTTTCTAAGTTATCTTTGGTTTTTGGCAATTGGGTGGTGGTTTACACCTCTTATGATCATAATTAGTTATGTATTACTGCTAACTATTATTGGATGGGGTATGGGTGTTCGAATATTGAATAAAATTCCAATAATGCATTCTCTCATTCGTACTCATACTTCTCTACCGACTGGTAGAGAAAGAATAAAGTTGGATTTTCACAGTTCTACCGGTTATAAGGTAGGGAATGCTATATATTCAAAAACTACACAACATAAAGGAAAGTATATTCGATTTCTCAGTAGGTATTTGAACATTTTATTCGTATTTCATCTTGCTTACTATTTGTTCTATTATGTTTTGGTGTCAATATGGGCTGTACTTCCATTTCCCTTTATATTCAGAGGTGTCCAGAAGAGGATGAAACTCATGGCATTGCGAATATCTACTACACCAGGTGCACAAAAGTATTATAAACGATAAAAAGGATTCAATCATTGAAAGCGATTTTGTGTTTCAATACTACCTTTATTACAATAGTGTAACCATCATCTTTGGTTATATTCCAATCATATTTTTCTAGAAATCTTTTAACTAATTTTTCTGAGAATGGTGGTTGAATTATTTCTGCAATACCTTCAAAACTTAATACCTTGAATGCATCTTCCATTGCCACAGATACCATAGGATTGAGTCGAATGTTTTTTACCTTTACACTTTCCTGGGTACACATGTAAATATTATTTTCATGAAAGATGAACCAAAGAGGAATCAAATGTGGTCGATTATCCTTCCTTATTGTTGCAAGCCATATGTTTCTTTCAGATTCCAGTCGAGATATTTCTTTTTCATTCAGGCTAATGGTCATACGTGAGATGTGATTATGAAATTAATTAACCGTTTGATATAGTGGTGAAAAGTTGTAGTTATTTGAAGGATGATACAAGAGAATGAAAAACGAAGTCGAATCGGTCCATATTATCGTTTATATATTTAAAATACAGGTGAATTAAAGAAGTAGGGTTATAGGCATTGATATAAGAAAATATGACATCTTACTAGGTATAGTAGAATAGAAATATGCAGCAAAACTAAATCTCATTCTATACATTCAACTTTATTCGTGAATATATTCAACTTTCAAGTTGTCAAGATTTATTATCATCGTAATGGGTTTAGAGGTAGTTTCATCTTTAGTTGATATAATTTCAAAATACGTAAGTAATACTTTATTATTGCATAATTTTCTTTGTTCCTTAATATCATGAGAAAACTTTACTGGGTTATTTTTGTGTTTACCATGAAATAAAGGTGCCATAGTGATAAAATCATTTTTAGAATTAATGATATTTGGAGTCTGGTTGTTAATAAATATCCATTCATCTGCTAAATGATTTGAAATACTGCTAAATTCATTGATATCACTAATTCCATTAAACCAATTTTCAAATGCTTGATCCAATGTTTCTATAATATTTTTTACCTTGTCAGTTTCATCATTTGTTAATTTGATAAACATATTATTTTATTGACAATATATAA
>JAOUKW010000383.1 GCA_029882335.1 Candidatus Heimdallarchaeota archaeon
TTTCAAATGAAACAATAAAATGCATTAATGTAATTAACGTTATTAGTAAGCCAGATTTTCCAATATATGGTTCTTCAAGCGATTCTATATGAATTTTGTTATCATAATTATCAGGATCAGAGACTGCAATCCTAACGGCAAACGGATCTTGAGATTCAAAATAACAAACTCGATCCTTATTTGGAGGAAGTGTAATTATATGCCCTATCTCATGAATTGCAAATTGAAATAAAATTACAAAATTAATTGTTATTAAAAGCCACATTAAACTGATTGTTACATCCCACGCCCAAATCTTTAAAATTCCAAAGAAATGCAATATTCAAAATACGTAGTATATGTGGATTTTTAAGGATTTAATCGATATATATTTTTAGTTTTAGTTGCTGATGATTTTATCAGTTTTTCAGGTTCTTTATTTAATATTATCATAGATATATAATTACTCGAAATCCATCATTGAAGTTGGCTAAATAGAAATATATTTCGCAATTGTTGAGGTAAAATCATAGGGAAGACAATACATATTTATTTATTTTATAATATGGGTAATTATGTCCACATTTGTTAAAATAAGATACAATCCGGATCAGAATACTTGGGAAGATGATGCTAATTCATATCATTATGGATCAAAAGTTTCTAGATACAAATTAATTCAAAAGGGTATTAAATTTATCATGGAAAGTAAAATAGGATCTATCTGGTATTTTACGGCATATGGAACTTTTGGAGAAGTAGTTGAAGAACCTAATGAAGATACTAAATCAAAAGAATTTCGAGTATATTATGATAAGATAAATCATATAACTCCTACACCAAACACATTTAAACACAAGATGATATTAGAACATAAATTTAAGGGTGAAATGGCGTATACTCAATCTTCAATACTAAACATCTCATCAGAATTGTATGATTCAATACTAAAAATCCTTAGGGAGAGCAATTGGACAACAAACATTGATTTAAAAGGTGAACATGGGTCTGCATTCCAATTATGGATAATTACTAAATTTGGAAATACAGACATCAATTTATCAAAAAGTGAAGCTACAATATTTAGAGAGTTTAGAAATTGTTTTCCTCATCTGTCATCGATTAACTCGGACACTAGGAGAAATCAAATCACATTAATTTCCAATACAATTGTTGAGGAAGATTCAGTTAAAGACTGTTGGCAACCAAATTTATGGGGTTGTATTCAAAATCAAACCCTTGCAGATAAAACCAAATGTGTAATTGAATGTGAATATTCACCAGATCATAATTCTGCAAAATCCTGTACATCTTTTGGGACAATTTGGCTACGATCAAACAATAAAGAAGAATTTGCATCAAATTATTTAGAAGTAATTGATCAACAAATTCTAAAAGGAAATAAAATAGATTTTAACGAATTTTGCAGATATATCACAAATAGAAATGGAGAAGTTCCCATTGAGACCATCAATTGGGTAAAAGATGTATTTAATTTTAATTCAAAGGAATTAAACTTGATTTTTGGAGAGATGGCAATTCAACATACTACTGAACCACCAATACTTAAAGGAATAGAAAAGGAAATCTTACATAATTTACAAAAGAAAAAACAAGTAATAATATATGGACCACCTGGAACAGGAAAAACTTATTCAGCAATGAAAATTGCAAAGGATTTAGTTTTTCCTCAAGGGAAGGAAAATATAACGATAATTCAATTCCATCCAAATTATACCTATCAAAACTTTATTTCTGGATTTTTCCCAGAAATAAATGATGCCGGTCAAATTTATTATAAAAATAAAGTGGGTCATTTCATTCAAATAGCAGAAACTGCAAGAGACAGATCAAATGAGAATTTTTGTTTAATAATTGATGAATTTAATAGAGCGAATTTACCAAAGGTTATGGGGGAATTATTCTATGCATTGGAATATCGAGGAGAGAACAATCTAAGTAGAGCGACAGAAACAGGAACTGAGCTTATTGTCCCTGATAATCTGTATATCTTAGGAACGATGAATACTGCAGATCGGAGTTTAGCAGACATTGATGTTGCACTTAGAAGAAGATTTAGATTTATTGAATTAATCCCAGATGAAAATGTAATTTGGGATTACTATAAGGATTTTGAAGTGGATCAAGATCGATTAAAACAGTTAGTAAATATGTTTAAATCAATTAATGATAAATTAAAAGTTAGATTAGGGAACAAAGATTTGCTGATAGGTCATTCTTATTTTCTACTTGAAGACTTAGAAGATAATACAATATTAGATTTAATATATTATGAATTAATTCCTCTTCTTGAAGACTATTTCTATCAAGATCGAAATGAAGTAAGAAGTATTTTAGGTAGCGAATTATACCTAACAAATGACCAAGATACAATTATAAAAAGGGAAGTTTTTGATATTAAAGCATACTTAAACAATTTTAATAAGTGATTTTGATGGAAGATATAATACAATATCAAGAATATATCATTCAACCGAATACTCAAGATTTAAAACATTTAATTCAATTAGCAAGTAAGCATAGTTTTGACCTAATCCCGGTAGATTCAAAGACCTATAAACTAAAAACAAGAGCATTAGTCGGATTTATTCATCTTTCAAATACAAAATTATATTTTAAACCAAAAATTCCATTTACATCACTGTTTTATATGATAACTCGCACAAATTCAATAAAACGAGTTAATGTATTAAAACACTTACCAGCTTGGTTATCTACTAAAGATGGTGATCCTTTAGCTTTAGTTAAAATTTTTATTCATATAATAGAAGACTTCATCGAACATGGAATTAGAAAACAATATAAATTTATTGAAGAAGACCTTTCATCGCCTATTGGAACAATTCTAATACAAAAAAATATAACTAAACTGCCATGGGAATTGAATACAATATGGTGTGAGTATGATGATTTTACATTAGATGTCTTTCCAAATCAAATAATTAGATATACAGTAGATATAATACGTAGATCATTGCGAGACTCTCAAAATAAAAATCTAATGAATAAAGTAGAAAAAAGATTAACAGGAGTAACACTTCTAAAATCAATCAATGTTGAAGATATAGATAAAATCAATTTAACCAAAAGTTTAGATGAATATCGACCAGTATTATCATTTTGTAGGTTTATATTATCTAACTTAACTATTGATGAAGTAACTGGAAAAAATATGTTTTCTTCATTCTTGATTAATATGAATACATTATACGAAAGTTTTGTATTCAGTACTATTAAATCAGAATTTATTGAATTTCAAATAGTCAAAGAAAAACTAAAAATTACAGGGAGTATGAACGAAAGAGGTAAATTTATAGTTTATGAACCAGATATTGTAGTTAGAGAGAATGGAATTAAAGAAATTACGTCAAATATTAATTCAGAAAATAATGTTTCTAATTCTAATTTAATTTTTGTTGGAGATGCAAAATACAAATATTTGGACACTTCGAAAGATGAATTAAGTATCCAAAAAGATTTTTTCCAAGTCCTTAGCTATGCATTATTTATGAAGGCAAATAAAGGTATTATATTTTATCCGCAAAATAAATTAGAAGACCATGATCCAATTTTATTTAAATTCTCACAATATGGTATTGATATCATTATTTTAAGTCTTCCACTTGGTGGATTTTCTTGGAATGAATTAGATTATAAGATTAAAGAAAGTATGAAAGAATTGAAAAGCATACTTAGTACTGAATAAATGGTTTTGAAGTTATTATTCATGAAGTAATTGGTCTGTAATGTGTGAATCTAATTTATTTTTTTATTTTATAAATTTGAATCCTTTAGAATTTAGTTAAATCAACATTATGTACTAATATTTAAATTATTGAATATATTTTGCCTTTAATTTTTCCACTTCAAGTAGCCAATGTAGTTATTTCCATTGTCCTCCTTGTCTTATCTGATTTTAGATTTAATTTTAATCCCAGAAACAGCCCAATTATATAAACGAGATTAACTAGTAGAATAATACTATATACATAATAGTTATAGCTACTATGAGAATAATAATTACCCACGACAAAATCAAATAA
>JAOUKW010000385.1 GCA_029882335.1 Candidatus Heimdallarchaeota archaeon
GGTTAAAAGCTAATCATATATGATTTTGCTGAACTGAATAGACACTAGATTCATTAATCATACAATCACTTAACATTATTACTTGAATTCGCCTCAAAACACCACAAATTCGACTTTTTACCCACTTTTTGCTGTTAGGCGATTCTACTACAAACTAGCAAATATCCTATCAAAATACCATTTTCCTTCTTAATTAAACCTATTCAGAGAAATGCTTTTATACCGTGAAGAGGGAATTTAGTTAATGTCGAACATTACTCAAGCGTCAGAAACTAACTGATGGTGTTTAGGTAATTTCGATTTTAATAGTTAAACGGTGGAAAAACTATGGCAAAAAAAGCAGCAGCAAAGAAACCTGCAAAGAAATCTGGAGGAGAAATCCTCGTTGTACAAAGCAAAGTTCGTGATTACCTAAAAGGTGTTGGTGAATTCAATATTGGTTCTGATCTCGTAGGAGCAGTCAGCTCAAAAGTTGAATCCATTTTAGACCAAGCTGCAGAAAGAGCAAAAGGTAATAACAGAAAAACAATTCAAGCAAGAGATGTATAATAACTAATCTAAATTTAATAAAATTATAATAAAAAAAATGAGTCAAGAAACTTCTAGTACAATCAATAAGAAGTAAAGTGAATTAGGTGGAAAAACTATACTTGACTCATATCAGACTTATGCATCTTAGTATATAAATAGTAACATATTTCCATGTTTTGAAGTTTTTTAACAAATATAACCAGTGTGACTCTTTTTCCTACAATAAAACGATTAGCTCATTTTAACTGCATTTCGTTCTAAGAATTTATCAAATTCCTTATGTTTCATTATATCATCACCGATACCACGTTGAATAAATGCATTTAACGCTTCTTTGACAACTACCACTGCATAATCACTATATTGAGTGTTTTCAAATTGCGATACATATGCAAAAAAGGAGGTTATACGTTCTGAAGATATTTTTCCGAGTAAAGCAGAAATTATTGCCCCCATTAATACATATTGAGCATCTATTTGAGTAGGTATATCATACGGTTCTCCTGATAAAATATCCTCGGGATCAGGTATTTCATCTCGATAATTCAAAAAGGCTAAAAATTGATGTGATGCTGCCTCACCAACAGTTCCTTTAACAGTATTCATGTATAATACCAAATTTTGGTCTCTTAATTTAAGCAATTTTGAAACGAATACCCATGAACGGGGAGAAGGGAAAGCAGTATGATTCGTTTTAGGATCAAATTTTGTTAAAAGGTGTGGTTGTAATTTCAAGAAACTTATTACCATAGGATCTATAGAATTTTTCCAAGCCCAAGCAATCCAATCAGTGATATTTGGATCAATCTCTAGATGGGTAAATCGATTTGCTAACGCACTAGGGAGTTTATAGGCAACAGAACGATCAGAAACACGATTCCCTGCAGCAATTACGATCCAACCTTTTGGTAATTTATACGTTCCAATTCCTTTATCTAATATTAATTGATAGGCGGATGCTTGTATCGCAGGTGGAGCTGCATTTATTTCATCTAGAAACAAAATACCAGGGGGACTATCTGCAGGAGGTAGAAAATCCGGTGGTAGCCATACTGCTTGCAGTCTTTCCTTATCAATCATTGGTAATCCCCTTAAATCTACAGGATCCATTAAAGGTAATCGAATATCTACCAATGGTCTCCCTTTTTCAAGTGCTAATTGTTTCACCAATGCAGATTTACCGATTCCGGGGGGACCCCAAAGAAATATCCCTTGAGATTCATCCCCACTAATATCACCAACTAGAGTTCTTAATATCTGTTTAACATCATTAATAGTTACTTTAGGGATTGAATCTACTGCTCCAGACATATAGTAATATCCTCCTTGATAAAAATATATACATTTCATGATATTTATTTCATTTTACATAGGAAAACTCTGAAAAGAAATTTGACTATTAAAGTAGATCAATATCCTAAAAAAAATATATGATAAAAATGTAATCTATTCTGAAAGAGATGACTGCTACTAGTGAAAAATCATACCAATTTAAGGCACAAACTCAGAAATTGCTAAAGATTATTATCAACTCATTATACCAGCATAAAGAAGTTTTTCTAAGAGAGTTAGTCTCAAATTCTTCTGATGCATTGAATAAAATTCGAATAAAGCAATTAATGAGCGAAAAAATAC
Organism: Candidatus Heimdallarchaeota archaeon; assembly: GCA_029882335.1. Classification (GTDB taxonomy): domain Archaea; phylum Asgardarchaeota; class Heimdallarchaeia; order Heimdallarchaeales; family Kariarchaeaceae; genus JAOUKW01. The sequence goes on from JAOUKW010000385.1 coordinate 2,167, forward strand.
TTGATAATGATGTAGAATTATCAATTAAACTAATCCCGGATAAAGAAGCAAAAACCATAACGATTATTGATACTGGGATTGGAATGACACAAAAAGAGCTTGTAGAAAATTTAGGAACTATTGCTCAATCTGGAACAGAACAATTCTTACAGGAATTTGAACAAACCAATGATGACTCTTTGATCGGAAGATTTGGAGTTGGGTTTTATTCCGCATTTTTAGTTGCAAATAAGGTAGAAGTAAATACGAGATCATTTTCTCAAAACTCTAAAGCATGGAGATGGATATCCGAAGGTATTGAATCATATACAATTGAAGAGTCTGATAAGACAACTAGAGGAACAGAAATAGTCCTTTATTTGAATGAAGATGATGAAAGTTTTCTTGAAGATTATGAACTTAAATCATTAATTAAAAAATATTCAAATTATGTTGCATTCCCTATTATTCTTGGAGAGGACACCATTAACGAACAAACAGCATTATGGAGAGTTTCACCCAAAGAGGTTACAGACGAACAATATAAAGAATTTTACAATCAAATTGGTCAGTTTGGTGACCCTCAACTTAAAATTCATATCTCCACTGATTCGCCCTATGAATTCTTTTCTATTTTATATGTACCAAAATCACGTCCATTATCATGGTCTGGAGAAAAAGAATGGGGTTTAAAGTTATATAATCGTAAAATATTAATTAACGATAAAAACAAAGACTTTTTACCTGAATACCTACGATTTATCATTGGTGTTTTAGATTCAGAAGATTTGGACCTTAATGTTTCAAGAGAAGTTCTTCAAAATACCAGAGTTCAAAGAGCTATTTTCAAATATTTACATAAGAAAGTAATTGAGGAATTTGAAACTCTTGCAAAGGACGATGAAGAAAAATATTTGGAATTCTTTAAAGAATATGGAGGATTTCTTAAAGAAGGAGTTTCTGCGAATGATAAACACAAAGATAAATTAATAGATTTAATACGATTCCATACCACTTCTGATGAAGGTCAAAATGGTTCAGTATCACTTGCAGATTATATCACTAGAATGAAGCCAGATCAAAAGGAAATATATTATTTGACTGGACTTGAATTAGATTTACTAAAGAGCAGCCCACATTTAGAATATTATAAAAAAGAAGGGTATGAAGTTTTATTATTGGGCGAACCAATAGATTCATTTTTAATGATGCACCTTTTAGAATACCATGAGAAAAAATTCTTCCTAATAGATCAAGATGAATCTATTGAAGAAGATAAACATGAAGAAAAAGACGAAGAGGATGAAGAAGAAGATGAACCAAAAATTAAAGAGGGACCATTTGCTCCAATTTTAAACAGATTTGTTTCTGTATTGGCAGGTAAAGTCAATGATGTCAAAACATCTGATAGAATGGTTGATAGCGTTGCTAGATTAGTAACACCAAAAGGTGGAATTAATTCAAACATGCAAAGAGCTATGAAAATTTGGGAATCACAAGGTAATAATCCCGGAATGAATTTTGGAATGACTGGTAAAGTCTTACAGATAAATCCAAATCATTCAATAATCAAATCTCTGAATGATATTATCCAAAATAATGAGGAAGATGAAAGAATAGATATAATTATCAACCAAATTCATGATAATGCAAGAATATCTGAAGGAGACATCCCTGACTTTAATGAATTGCTTGATAGATCTGAAAAGATAATTTCTCATGCTCTGAAGAAATAATTTTTCGAATATTAAATTTTTGTCAACAGCATAGAATACTTTCCTAGATTTTATACATGATATCTAATTAAATGAATATGGAACATCAGGTGAAATTTCTTGATTAAAGAAAAAATTGTTATATTAGGTGCAGCAGGGAAAGACTTCCATGTTTTT
>JAOUKW010000050.1 GCA_029882335.1 Candidatus Heimdallarchaeota archaeon
TTGATATTACCTTGGAATCACTTTATCAAACTGTTAGCATTGTCTCCCAAGAACCATATCTATTTGCAGATACTGTACTTGAAAATATCAGATATGGCAAACCAAATGCAACAGACACCGATATTTTTGATCTGTGTCAATTAATCGGTGCAGATCTATTCATCGAAGCATTACCCCAAAGCTATCAAACCGTACTTCAGGAAAGTGGAAAGTCACTTTCTGCGGGTCAAAGACAAATGATAACAATAGCACGCACGATGCTAAGTGATCCTAAAATACTTATTCTCGATGAGGCAACTTCACGATTGGATGCATATTCTGAATCACTAGTTCAAAATGCACAGAAACTATTATTCAAAGGAAGAACTACTATTATCATAGCCCATCGATTAAGTACAATTCGAGATGTAGATAAAATAATTGTATTCGATCATGGTAAATTAATTGAAGAAGGAAATCACGACCAATTATATCAGATGAAGGGAAAATATTTTGAATTATACAATATGTACTATGCTCATCAAGGTTTAACCCCACTTCAACTTGCAGAAATCACGACTGAAGGAACTAGCACCACCTATGAATTAAATGGAAGAATTAATCTGTCTACACTAATTAAAGACCGAATCGAGTTTGCAAAAGAAATGTATACTGGTAGTTCTATTGAATCAATGAATATTTCAAATAATGCAATGGTCGATGGTAATGTCAAGGATTATCAAAGAATCATTGATCTCATGCTTCAGAAAATACATGGTTATCATAAACATTTTCAATCAAAAAATCCGATACAAATTGGCTTAATTGTAGAAGAAGACAAGTACCAGTTGGTAGTGCAAGATATGGGAGTTACTATCCCCTCCAAGATGATGAAAATGATGGGAAGTAATTCTGCACACGGTGCAAACCATGGTAACAATGGACCTTCAATCGAAGAAATAGTAAAATCAATCGAGGGAGAGTACCAGATGATTTCTCCAATTACAGATAGTGGAACTAAACTTGTTACAAAGTTTAAATTAACAGCCTAATCCAAAATAAATATTTATAATTCTTTTTCGTTTAATATAATCATGAATATAATAATTAGAGAGTTTACTAATTCAGAAGCTGAAGAAATATCCAAAGTTGCATATCTATCTAGATCCCACACCTATAAGGGAATTATTAGTGAGGAAGAGATTTCAAGGAGGAATCACCAAGCATACAACCCGGATGCGATCAGACAGATACTAGATTATCCACAATACACCATTTTATTTATTGCTATTTTAGAGGGTAATATTGTGGGATTTGTACAGCCGGGAATTTATAATTACTGGGATGAAAAAACCATTGATCCATCGAAAGCACAAATCAGTCGAATTTACTTACACCCAGATTATAAAAAAAGAGGCATCGGAGGTAGCCTATTGAATGAGGCACAAAACTGGATAAAAAATCAAGGATTTAAAGAGTACGTACTTTTTGTCCATCATAAAAATCTCAATGCCATTGGGTTTTATCAGCATCTTGGATTTGTAGAACAACCCGAAAATAGAGATGAAGATCAGTTATGTATGTATAAACAAATTTTCTAATATATTGTGATGATGAAAAAATGAGGTTACATATGAGATCACCAGTTATTGCTTTGGTGTAAAGATTAATATGGAATCAATCCATAATAAATAGTAGTGATTGGTGAGGATGAGTTCAGTAACCTGATAGGTGAAAAGGAAACTACAATTATTGGTAGAAAACGAGAACTTGAAATTCTCATTGCTGTTTTAATGTCAGGAGAACATCTATTACTAGAAGGTCCACCTGGAACCACAAAAAGCACCATGCTAAGATTTGTATCCGAAAAATTAAACATTCCATTATTTCAATTAGAAGGATCAGCAGATCTAACACCATCTAAATTAATTGGTACCTTCAATCCAAATCTAGTTATGGAAGAAGGATTTAAACCGGAATACTTTGAGCCAGGACCATTATTCCGTGCTATGGACGAGGGTGGTATTTTCTATATCGATGAATTAAATCGTGCATCTCCAGATTCTACAAACGCACTTATACGAGCCATGGAAGAGGGAGAGATCATCATACCTAGATATGGTAAAGTCATGGCAAAGGAAAACTTTCGGGTGATCGCAGCAATGAATCCATTTGATGATACTGGTGTGACTCGTATCTCACGTGCATTATTTGATCGACTATGTAGATTAAAGATGAACTATCAAAGTATGGAAGAAGAAATCAAAATCATTGAAAATAACAACAAAGATACTCCTAAATCTCTAATTGAAATTGGCGTACGTATTGCACGTGCAACTCGTTCAGATGATCGATTAAGACAAGGATCTTCTGTTAGAGGTGCAATTGACTTTGCAAATATCTGTCCAACATTAGCTTCAATTCGAAAGGGTTATTCAACAAATGTACTCATTGATGCAGCGCTGGTTGCATTTACAGGTAAAATTTGGTTGGATAATCCCAATTTATCAGAAGAAGATATAATTCTAGATATAGTCGAATTAGTACTGCGAAATCTAGAAGAAGGATTTTTTGATGATCTTAACCTAGAATTAAAAAAAAAGAAGAGTTAGACCTCATTACAGAATTGCTCAAAGAACTAGCACATATAGAAAGAATTGATGATAATGATGATGATAATTTGACCGATGGTGAAGAAAGTGATGAAGAGGAAGAAGATGAAGATTGGACAGATGAGGATGAAGAAAAACTAGATAACCTAGGAACCAATTTACTGAATAATATTGAACTAATTGGAAAATCAATTTGGGATAATTCACCAGAATTCAGAGACAAAACAAGAGAAATTGCCACAGAATTGTTACTTAAATTCACTCAAGGATCTTACGGTGATTCGAGGAAACTACCGATTTATAAATCTCAACCCCATAAAGATGGTGAATTCTTTGACCTCGATGTAGATTCTACTGTTGATAATTATCTTGATAATCTTGATCAAGGTATAGTTCCCTGGACATATAGAAAAATAACTACATCAAATCCAGTAATATTATTAATTGATACCAGTTTTTCTATGAACGGTGAAAAAATTATGATTGCAGGATTATGTGTATCCATACTATCAAGATTAATTCCTTCAAAAGACCTAACTATTATGGGATTTGCAAATGAACCCTTTTTTATCAAAAAATACTCCGATGAAATATCACCACATCACCTAATCACCAGAATATTGCGGCTAACACCGAGAGGATATACCAACCTAGCAAATGCTATTAAAAAAGGATCTGAATTGGTATTTCCACATTATCATCATTCAAAACTAATCCTATTAACCGATGCAGATCCTACGACAGGTAAAAACCCAATACCAGAGGCAAGTAAACTCCCTATACTTGATTTATTGCTCTTTCCCAGAGGTAACGAATGGTTAGGTAAGCGATTAGTTTTTGAAGTGCCAAATGGCAAATTATACAAAATTAATAAAATCAGTGATGTAGTTAATTCAATTAATAAAATCTTTAAACTACATTAGCCACTATCATATCAAAAATATTATTAGTAAATATGCAATTATCTTGTACCATGTCGGTGGAAGAGTTATATCAAAAAGGAATGGAATCTTTTAACAGTTCAGATTTTGAAAATGCAGCAAATATATTAAAACAAGCAGTAGATACAGATGAAAATCATGTAGAATCATGGAAAAGCTACGGATACGCACTGCATAAATTAGGCAAATTCTCAGATGCATTCGATGCCTTGGATAAGGCGTATAGTATGGATCCAGAAGATACAATGGTGAAGATGAAAAGAGACGATGCAGCAAAGAAGAAATAATACAAATTTAAATTCAAACAGTTTTATACCATTTTAAAACAAAGAAAAAAACAAAAATATTATAGTTGAACAGAGTATATAATGTGTGGACGAAGATACTACCGCACTAGTTCCAGAAAATTGGTTTGATAATCCTCTTGAAATGACGTTAGGTGAATATCTATTAGAAAAAGCCAGACCAATACTTGAACTACTCCCTGAAAGAGATAGATTATTCATAATTGGTGCAGGAATAAGTACTGGTGGTAATTATAAAAACATCAATATCACTGGTAAACTAAATGTAAAAGATCATTTACTAGCTTCACAATTGAATGTAACTGGTAAGGGGTTTTTTAATGGATTTGTATTTGTAAATGGAAATACTGTTATCGCGGGTAAAGTTAGTTTTAATCATCAATGTATTTTTATTGGTAATTCAACGGTAAGTGGAAAAATTAGCTTTGAAAAACACTTAATATCATCTGGTATCTTAAATATTAAAGGAAAAGCGATGGTAGAAGGAAATATTTATACAGATAATGAATTTCGAATATCAGGCCACCTTAAAGCTAATACTATCAAATCAACATCCCTAATCATTTCAAAATCCAACCTTGAGATTACTGAAAAAATAATAGCAAAAGAATTCATTAGTTTTGGTGGTGGAAGTGTAGGAGAAATCAATGCAAATCAAATTTCAATTGGATTTTCAAACACGGAACGTTTAAAACGACTAAATAGAGAATTTGATGATAGAGAGAAATTAACGAATCCCTCAAGTATTGGTAAATATTTAGTTAATGTTGTTAAGGGTATTAGTATTTTCAATCGCAATAAAGAAACAAAAATATTAGAAATACAAGGAGATTTAATCGGTGATAATGTAGAAGTGGCTAATTGTGTCATCAACGGATCGATTAAGGCTAACAATGTAAAAATCGGACATAATGTACAAATTATTGGACAAATTGAATATACCCAAGAAATTGATGTATTAGATGGAGAAGTTGATAATTATACCATAAAACAGATAGATAAACATCATGAAATTGAAAAATAAATTTTTTTTATCAATACTGCAATAATATAAGATCTCATAAGTATTAAATAGACATTATTAATCTTCAATGGTACTAAGATCACCAGGATCTTGACCTAATGCTTTTGCTTTCAAAACTCTTCGCATGATTTTACCACTTCGAGTCTTGGGTAATGTATTAACAAAATTAATTTTTTCAGGAACTGCAATTGGACCCAATTCATCCCTAACATGCTCTTTTATCTCTTTTTCTAAATCAGATGAAGCTGTATTTCCTTCCGCGAGGATACAGAAAGCATGTATGGCATTTCCCCTTAATTCATGGGGTAACCCAATAACTGCAGATTCTGCTACTTTTTCGTGACTTACTAATGCGGATTCTACTTCTGCAGTACCCAATCGATAACCAGAAACTTTGAGTACATCATCCAATCTTGCAATAACCCAAATATAACCATCTGCATCTTTTCTTGCTGAGTCTCCTGCTTTGTACCATCCTTGTTTTTCATAATCACTCCAATATACATCTTTATATCTTGCATCATCACCCATAATTGTTCGAGCCATACCTGGCCACGGTGCTTTTATGACTAATATTCCTTCTTCATCAGGATCAGTGGAAGTTCCATCCTCACGTATTACATCAGCAGCAATACCAAATAATGGTCGAGTTGCGGAACCTGGTTTCAACGGTGTAATTGGATAAGGAGATATCATAAATCCACCAGTCTCTGTTTGCCACCATGTATCCATAATAGGACAACGAGCACCACCAACTACATTGTAATACCATTCCCATGCAGCAGGATTGATAGGTTCACCAACAGAACCAAGCAATCTCAATGTGGAAAGATCATGTTGTTTGACCCAACTATCGCCAAATCGCATAAATCCTCGAACAGCAGTTGGAGATGTATAGAAAACATTGACTCCATATTTATCAACCATTTCCCAAATACGATCAGGATTGGGATAGGTTGGGGCTCCTTCATATAACATGGTAGTTGTTCCATTGATAAGAGGTGCATACACAATAAAGCTATGACCAGTTATCCACCCAGGATCGGCTAGACACCACCAACGATCTTCATCTTTGATGTCAAAAACCATACGATGTACTGTTGAAGTGTATAAACTATAACCACCATGAGTATGAAGCACTCCTTTGGGTCTACCAGTAGTACCGGATGTATATAAGATAAACAACATATCTTCAGCGTCCATAACTTCTGTTTGACATGGTTTACTTGCAAATGGCTCTTTTTCTAACTCATGATACCAAAAATCTCTTTCAGTCACCATATCTACATCTTGACAGGTTCTCTTGACCACAATGGATTTCTCAATGGTTGGTGAATCTTCAAGAGCATCGTTTACAATATTCTTGAGGTCTACAATTTTACCACGTCTCCAGCCTCCATCGGCAGTGATGAGTAATTTGGATTTTGCGTCTTCAATTCTATCTTTGAGAGCTTTACTACTGAATCCAGCGTAAACTACACTATGTGCTGCACCGATTTTTGCACAGGCAAGCATGGCAAATATTAGCTCTGGTATTTGAGGCATGTAAATTGTAACAATATCACCTTTTCTAATTCCCATAGACTTAACAATATTAGCCATTTTACTGACTTCTCTATTCAATGCATGGTAGGAGAATGTTCGAGTGTCACCAGGTTCACCTTCCCATATAAATGCTAATTTATTTCTAGTTGCAGTAGTTAAATGTCGGTCAATTGCATTGTGAACAATATTGGTTTTTCCACCGACAAACCATTTGAAAAAAGGTTTCTTTGAATCATCAAGTACTTTATCCCATTTTTTATACCAAGATAACGTTTCTGCTTGTTCACCCCAGAAACCTTCAGGATCTGTAATTGATCGTTTGTATGTTTCCTCGTATTCTTTTACATTCGCTAATTTGATAATATCTTCAGAAGGATGATATATTTTTACTTCTGATTTGACTATTTCATCATCACTCATTATTTCACCTATTTTACTAATCCATTTGAATATTCCTAGCATACTTCAATTGATTGTAATTTTAAACAATATTTAATGAATTATCTAGGTAATTTACTTTCAAAAACAGATTATCAGTATTGCTATGCTCGATTTTGTTAATAATTATTTATTGATTTCTCTTATTTGTTTAAAGATTGGTAAGTAAAAGAGCATAAATTAATTAATTATCATTGGAATTGTTAATAAATAATTAAATAAATTAGCAAGATAACAATTGATGGATCTTAGTTGGAGTTATTCAATTATTAAATGACAGTGATATTCCATCAGACCTTGCAATTTGAATTCTTATTTACGTTAAAATCAGATATAATTGAAAAGAGATTAAACTTTATATGTTCTTGAGGAACTACATTTAAAATAAATCTTCTAACATACTGAATGCTTTTTGAAGTTCTTGTTCAATAGATGCATCATCAGTATCCTTAGTTGTTGTAGTATTTTTTGATTTCTCCTTTAACCAAACTTCCTTGTATGGATAAATAAAAGATTGTACTTCTGTATGAGATTTATACTCACCACTTTGTTCTACTGGAAGAAAATTAGAATCCAAATCAAGATAGCTTAAATTATGTAGTGCACCAATGGAGGAAGGTAAATTTTGGAGAAAGTTATAACTTAATTTTAATTTTTCCAAATTATTTACTTTTGCAAATACATCATCATTCAATCCATCTAACTGATTATTACTAATATCTAATTCTTTTAGATTAATAAGTTTAGTAAATAAAAGAGGGGGTAGTACTACTTTATCTTCTTGTACAAATTCAGATGGATCTATTGTATTAGATAAAATTAGACGTTTTAAATTAGGTAAATTATCAAATATCCCATCAGGTATAATTTTGAATTCATTATCAGATAAATCCAATTCTCTAAGCTCATAGAAATTATTAAAAAATCCATCTGGTAAGATAGATAATTTCAATCCACTCAAGTCTAATTTCACTATTTCATCATTATTATAGATGACTACTGGTTTTGTTCTTTTACCAATTTCATCATCCTTTCCCAGCAGGTGTAAGATAATTCTATCTAATTCCGCTTGTTCATCATTCAACTTTGATCGAATCTATCAACAACAAATTACATAAAAAATCTTATGAGTTTTTCACATTTTATTTACACTTTCTAGTAAATACAAATTAATTTTGATTTAACAATAAAATAAATGCGGTTTCTGACACACCGGTTTCATCTCATCTCTGATCGCCGTGCAACGCAAACCGCAAATCATTAATCTTTAGATGATATAATAACCTAGACATAATGAATTGAAGCGATTATATGAAATAATTTAACTTTAAACAATTTAGTCATATTCTTAGCTACAGGATTAAAATCAATAAAATTTATCCCCTAATCGGATGTATAATAGAATAAATAAAACAAATTAGGAACAATATTTCAATAAATAATTAGGATTGTTAATTTGTACAACGTTATGAGTTAGTTTCAAGGATATCATTAACCACCGCTCTAACAGAACTATTTTCATCCAACAGGGCAACCCTTCTTAATACATCTTTTACATATACACTCTGATTTGTCAATAGTTTTGCTGCATTAATCCGATCAAAAGGAAGGGTTGATGTTAATAGATCATACACCAGTTCCTTGGTTTCTTTTGATACAATTTGTAAAACCGAGTCAAAATTCAGATCTCTTATTTCGTGCCATAATGGACTATACTCCAATTTTGTTGGCTTTACTACATAGTTTGTATTTATTTTTTCAAAGAAAGTAAGTTTCATAATTATAATTACTCATTTCACATTATAAATAATATAGACCGATAATTAAAAGTGAAGCCAGTTAAACGCAAAAATACAGATCAAAATATTTTTCATAATTTTATTTGTACAATTTATAAATATTAAATGAATGAAGGTTTTATTCTAAAAATGGTGAAAAAAGTACTTGAGTTTCAGTTATTAAAAATATTCAATTTTTCTTTATTGATTCTGATTTACCTAAACACGTATCTATAAAAACATCAATTAGATAGTTAAATTATGGAAGATCTTGCAGAAAAGATTTTCAATCTCCTTGGAGACAGACCGGGATATGAATTAGTTCAAATCAGATTTGTTAACGAGAGAGAGGAAAATCTGACTTATCGAAATGGAATGCCTCGTGGATTAAATAAATCACAATCACAGGGAGTTGGTATTCGCGTTAGGGCGAATTATTCATGGGGATTTGCAGCAACAAACGATTTATCAAAAGATGCAATTATCAAAACTGCAGAACTCGCTTGGAAAGTAGCAAACTCATCTGCTAAAGTAGCAAGAAAAACACAATTGGAATTAGTACCAGAACCAGTGTATGAGGATAAGTATTCGGTTAGAATTGATAAAGATCCTTTTGAAATTGATTTAAAAGATAAATTAGATTTATTAAAAGATGCAAACAACACTATGAAAGAAAATAGTAAACATGTGAAGATGTCTGTGATTAACTACCGTGCAAATGAACAGAAGGTCAATTTTTACAGTTCAGAAGGCAGTAAGATAGAACAAAGATTACTATTTACAGGAGGAAGTATTTTGGGAGTTGCATCATATGCAGGAGACACTCAGACTAGAAATCTAAGCAATTTCAGACGCAGAGGATGGGAATTCATAGAGGAATATGATTTTATTGCCAAAGCAGAACAAGTGGGTAAAGAAATCGATATTTTAGTAACAGAAGCTGAATCCTGCCCATCAGGTAAATCAACACTAATATTAGAACCGTTCCAATTAGGATTAACTATCCATGAATCTTGTTCTCATCCTTCAGAATTGGATAGAGTATTCGGATATGAGGCAGATTTTGCAGGAACTAGCTGGCTTACCCCAGAAAAATTAAATAATTTACAATATGGAAATGAGCAGGTGAATATCACCCAAGATCCATCCATGCCAGATGTACTAGGTCATTTCAAATATGATGATGAAGGAGTTAAGGCTAGACCAGTCCCCATCATTCGAGAGGGTATTTTTGTGGGATATGAGAGTGACAGAGAATACGCATCTCTCTTAGGTTTGGAAAGATCAAGTGGAAATTCCAAATCCGATAGTTATAGTAATGTTCCGATTATAAGAATCAATAATATGTACTTAGAGGCAGATCCAGAGGGATATACCAATGTCGATGACATGATCTCAGATACTAAAGATGGAATATACGGATTAAATTGGAAGTCACATTCAATTGATGATAAAAGACTAAATTTCCAATTTGCTACTCAGATTGGTTATAAAATAGAAAATGGAGAGATAACTAAACCATTGAAAAACGTAACATATCAACAGATTACACCTGAATTTTGGGGTAATGTAAGTGGATTGACCAGAACAAGTGAGATATACGGATTACCATACTGTGGTAAGGGATCTCCAGTTATGCAGATAGGATATGTATCGCATGGAGGACCTTGGGGTAGATTTGAAGGAGTTAATGTAGGAATAAACGGGTGATTAAGATGGAAGATATAAAACAACACGCATATATCATTATGAATGAAGCAAAAAAACAAGGTGCAGAACATATACAAGTTCGTTACACAGAGCATTATCGTGTAGGAACTCGTTATGGTGAAAAACATATCACACAAAACATCTCAACTACATCAAAGTCATTTGAACTACGAACACAAATCGGTGGAAAAGTTGGTACCTACAATGGATCATACTCACCCGACCTAATTGAGAAAAGTGTCGCAGATGCATTACTTCTAACTCGTGTTTCAGAGGATGATACCGAATTTCCAGGATTTGTTCAAGAGAAATATAATTACAGACCGAAAACGGCTAAATATCATGAATTAGAACCAGATATTCTGGCAGATGAGATCAAAATAGTAATAGACAAAGCAACATCAATGGATAGTAGAATCACAGCAGTGGCTGGGAATCTACATTACCAATCAACTAAATCCTGTTTAATCAATTCATTTGGTCTTGAAGTTGATGAAGAATCATCAGGAATTACAGGAGTTATCAATGTTTGTGCAACAGATAGTGGAGAATCCAGATCAACTACCAGAATTGCAGGTGCAACTATTAAGGCACTCAATATTGAAGAAAGAACTGAATCCGTTACAAATACTGCAATACAGGGATTAAATCAGGGAGAACTTGAACCTGGAAAATATGAAACTATCCTTAGTCCTGAAGCAGTGGCTGAATTAATGAGGTTTATTGCATTTGGTGCTAGTAGTGAAGGACTTATCACCCATCAAAGTTTTCTCAAAGATAAGCTAGGAGAACAAATCTTTGATGAAAGAATTACATTAATAGATGATGTTGAAAATCCTGAACAAAATTCCAGCAGAAGGTATGACTCAGAGGGTGTTGCCAGTAATAATGTATCATTTATCGAAAATGGTGTACTCAAGGATTATGCATATAACCGTAGGAATGCAAAAAAATTAGGTGTGGAATCAAATGGTAGACATTTATTTGGATTTATGGGAGAGTCAGCAATGTTTGTCACGCAACACCTAAAAGCAGGAAATAAATCAAGAGAAGAGCTAGTTTCCTCAATTGATGATGGTATATTAGTTTCCAATTTGTTTTACAATAATTTTGTCAATCCACCAGAGGGACTATGTACAGGCCTTACCCGCGATGGATTATTCAGAATAAAAAATGGTGAAATTATTGGTTCACTAAAGAACATGCGATGGACTGATAATATTACCTCAATTCTATCTGTTGCCGAACCGGGAAGTGATATCAGACAAGTAGCAGATTTATTTGGAATGACATTCATGACTCCTTCCGTTCGAGTTGGTCAATTTAATTATTCATCCAAAGGAAAGCACTGATTTAATCGCAAATATAGAATACTCTAGAAAAGTAAATATCATTTAATTTATTTTCCAATATTATAAACCATGAAGGAAGCAACAATTATACTAATAATAGTATTACTATCAGCTTTGGCTTCTAGTTTGGGAATTACATTTTTTTCTATGGTGGTGTACGATAAAATTCTACACTATGGCGTAGGTCTTGTATTTTCTATGATATATTTTAAAATCCAACCCAGAGATAATATTATAATAGTTGCAACGATATTCTCTATTTTATATGAAATATTTATTTATATTGTGTATCAAGCTCCAGTTGATTATCTTATAAATGACACAATAAATATAGCTCAATTCTTCAAAAATTTTATTTCGAAATATAAACTAATAGATGAATGGCTCGATGTTATAGCCTCGTGGTTAGGTGTAATCAGTATATATCCTATAGATTCTGATAAGATTAAAAATGAAAAACATAGTTAAATTCCACCACCCATAAGGTTAGTTTATAAATAATATTTAATATGAAACCATGTGGTATTATATTCTGATTCTCTTGTATTTTTAATTTTTGGTGCCATCGCATTATTTGGATTCTATCTAATATATGAAGTACTTAGTCTCTCTTGTATGGGTTGCCAAAGTAAAAATCTCAAAGGATCAACATTTTGCCAAAATTGCGGTAATAATGTAACAATCCAACCAAATTACTACCCAAATATTATTTTTAATAGATCTGCAATCATACTTTCTTTTTTTATTCCACCAATAGCACTTTATTTTTGGTTTTATTTCAAAGACATATATCCAGATAAAGTGAAAAATGTTAATATAATTGCATTCATTGGATTTATTGTTATATTATTTAATTTAATAAATAATTCTTATTTTGATTATGGATATATATTTTACTAATATGGAGGTATATCATGATAAATATAAACAATAGATCAAGAAAAGAACAAAGAGAGCTTGAGAGAGTAAATCAATTGATAAATTGTGCAAGAACAAATAATTTTACAATAGATACAGAAATTATTGCATTTTATTGGCGTATACCTGCATCTAGGGTACATCGTGAAATAAGTTATCTAACAAAAAAATATAAAATATCCATAAATCGAATGCAAAAACAATATTATAAATACTACTTCATTCCAGAAAATCAATCAAATCAACCACCTATTACTCCATTCGAACCAACTAGACCAGATCCACGTACTCCACAAAATACAAACCAAGTGATTAAATTTTGTCCAAGTTGTGGTAATAGTCTGAATAATTCTCTTTGGTGTAGTTACTGTGAGAAAGATGCAGCAGCCTATAAGTAGTATAATTTATTGTCGTACCCTGATAGGATCACACTCACCCAATCACTATCCATTTAAGCTGTTAAAAGAATATAATATTGTGACTGATAAAAAATCACTAAAAGAATTTAGAGAGTTTAGACAAAGAATGAATCAGAAAATATATGATTCAGGTCACCTAGGTATAAAACGGTTCTTTACATTGGATACCAAAGCATATGCAGAGGGAGCTATACCAGTACCCATGAAAGAATTAATGGGACTTGTAGCATCAATGGTTTTACGTTGTGACGACTGTATATCATATCATATTGTTCAGGGTGTTATAGAGGGTGTTAGTGATGAACAATTTTGGGAAGCATTCAATATCGCACTTGTTGTCGGAGGGTCTATAGTAATACCACATCTGCGTAGAGCTGTTGATACATTAGAAGAATGTAGAGTACTAGAAGAAGAAAATCCTGATGAGTTAAAACTTCAATCTGGAAACAATCCTTATTCAGATCATTAATTTTGGATAATCTATTGATCCATATAGGGATAGGAATAATGTGTTGGAGGAACGAAATTTTCCTTTATCGATCGAGGACTACTCCAACGAATTAAATTTAAGTAACTACCTGCTTTATCATTTGTACCAGATGCACGGGCACCACCAAAAGGTTGTTGATTAACCACAGCACCAGTTGGTTTATCATTGATATAGAAATTACCTGCAGAATGTCGTAATTTTTTAGAGGCAATATCTATCGCATATCGATCTTTGGAAAAAATAGAACCTGTTAATGCATAGGGAGAGGTTTGATCACAGATTTCCAAAGTTTCCTCATATTTTGTATCTTCATAGATATACACAGTTAAGACTGGTCCAAAGATTTCCTCTTCCATGGTCTTGTAATCAGGTTTTTTGGCTACAATAATCGTCGGTTCAATGAAGTAACCAATACTATCATCAACCTTTCCTCCCCAAATGATTTCTGCATCAGGTGATTCTTCTGTGTATGAAATATATTGTGCAATGGATACAAATGCAGCCTGGTCTATAACTGCATTTACTAATGTTTCAGGTTTTAATGGATCACCCATCTTTACTGTAGCTAAATCTTTTTCCAATTCTGATTTTAGAACAGGCCACATGGATTTAGGAATGTATGCACGTGATGAAGCAGAACATTTCTGACCCGCATATTCGAATGATCCTCGTATCATTGCAGTCGCAACCTCTCGTATATTAGCAGAATTATGAACAAAGATAAAATCCTTTCCTCCAGTCTCTCCCACTATTCTCGGATATGATCTATACGAACTAATATTCTCTCCAACTACTTTCCACATATGACGAAATACATCTGTAGATCCAGTAAAATGAATACCTGCTAGATCTGGATGAGGTAGTAGAAATTTACCCACATCAGATCCCTTTCCTGGAATAAAATTAATGACACCATCAGGCACTCCTGCAGCTTCAAATAATTCCATCAAGTAATATGCAGAATATACAGATGAAGATGCTGGTTTCCACAGCACAGTATTTCCCATTAATGCAGGAGATGATGGAAGATTACCTGCAATACTTGTAAAGTTGAATGGAGTTATTGCCAATACAAATCCTTCAAGTGGTCTATACTCCAATCTATTCCAAATACCTCTACTCGATTCTGGCTGCATCTGATATATCTGTTGCATGTAATAAGCATTAAATCTAAAAAAATCGATTAATTCACATGCTGCATCAATTTCCGCTTGAAAAATATTTTTTGATTGTCCCAACATTGTAGCTGCATTAATCTTGGCTCTAAATGGACCAGCAAGTAAATCTGCAGCCTTTAGAAAAATTGCAGCTCTATCATTCCATGACAATTCTTCCCATTGTTTTTTTGCCTCACGTGCTGCATGTATTGCTTGCTCCAAATGAACGGTACTAGCAATGGAATATGTCCCAAGCACGTGTTGATGATCGTGAGGTATTCTACATGTACCTTTAACATCGGTGAATATTCTTTTTCCACCAATAATTAGAGGAATGTCAATGGTTTTTGATTTCATTTCCTCCAACACACTCATTAGTTCTACAACTTCTGGAGAGCCGGGTAGGTATCCCTTAATCGGTTCATTCGTTGGTTTGGGAATAACAAAATTACTCATACTAAGTGTTGATTAATTCTTTTACTTATTGAATTTCTTATTATTCCGTTATAAATAGGTAAAAAAATACAGAAAAAATGAGACTATTTGTAAAATCAATTGTTATATTTTATGATTTTTTGCAAGTTCAAATTAATTCATGAGTAATTTTTATCAGATACAGAAATCATTTTATTGAGGTTATATTCTATTTTATTTAATTTCTGAAGATGCAAAACCATGATAAACCAAATACATAAAATCACTTGTGGATAAATTGTAAAATAATTTTCAAAAATGAAAAAGTCCTGATAAGAATGTAGATATCTTTCAATAGGATGTAGCTCGAATATGTCATTGTGTTCACGTAATATACCATAAAATTGGTAAACTCCTGAAACAATAGTGGAAAATTCGATAGAACGATTCTCCAAACATTGATTTGAGATCATCAAATGGAAATACACATGTAAATGAGAATTTATCCACTGATTTTTATTAAAATCATGATAATTGAAATAAAATATTAACTCAATTGAGAAATTACCGATTATAACAGCATTTATTGAAAAGATAAAATGA
>JAOUKW010000051.1 GCA_029882335.1 Candidatus Heimdallarchaeota archaeon
TTCTATTCTACCAGGTTTAAAACGAAAAAAGGATAAATCTGTTGAATATATTCCAATACGTACGCAAATAAAGAGCATTCAAATTGGTGCAATGGGGACTGTAAAGGAAGCCTATCCTGGTGGTTTATTAGCAATACAAACAACACTTGATCCATCAATGGCAAGATCTGATAATTTAGCTGGAAATATTGTTTCTGCTATTGGGCATGAACCTCCAGTGATAGATGAAATTACCCTATTAATAACACTATTTGATAATGTGGTTGGAAGCGAAATACAAGAGTCTGTTAAACCTCTTAAAAAAGGAGAACCTATACTCTTAACATCGGGAACGGCAACAGCAGTCGGTTCAGTTATTAATTTTTCTAAAAATCAAGCAACTTTTCAAATCAAACCAATTATTGCATTAAATGATAAAATAAAAATCGCATTATCCCGTAGATTTGGTAAGCGATGGCGTCTTATAGGATGGGGAGAAATTCATGAACATAATCAAGTCGAAATATCATTCAAAGATTAATTCGAGATGTTAGAATTGACTCCGTTAATAATATTGATAGATACAAATGTAATATATCATGCTCAGGAATATAAAATTAATATTATAAATAAACTTGATCTGTTATTAAACAAAAAATACAAGGTTGTTGTTCATCCCTGTGTTGAAAGTGAAATTATAGATGATTTAACCGCTCATAATAAAAATAAATTATTAGCAAAATTCGGAATTCAATATATCAGTAATTTTGAATCATTTAATGATCCGAATCAATATAATGGAACGGATATTGCATTATTGAATACCGCAAAACAAGTGAATGGAATTGTATTAACTTTTGATAAAATTCTAAAACAACGTTGTTTGAAAGAAGGTGTGGCAGTAATTACTAATACTAAAAGTAGAAATTTGCAAATATTTGGATATACTGAGTAAATCCTGTTATCATTGAAATAGACTACGAGCACGAAGGGATTTGAACCCTCGACCTTTTGCTTTAAGCACTTGAATTGTACAATATTCAAATTCCGCAGGCAAACGTTCTTCCAAACTAAACTACGTGCTCAGTATGTGACAAATTATTGTATAATTCTTTTGTATAAAATATTTAACATTTAAAACTGAAAAGACTGAAATTGATAGGCTGAGATCAAACATTAATTCATTAAATAATGATAATTGAATTTGGCTAATTTTATTTAATACACTCATTTCTAAGTAATAATCTTGGTCAATGCTCTCCAGTCTTAATTTCTATTTCTTCTGAATTACCTGAAGACAAATTGTAATTAATATAAATCAAAGCAATTATTCTCAGAAATGTAGTCGGTCCATATGTTAAATCTCCTGCTGAGAATATTAAAGAAAGTATATTGATGTTAGGTTTTGTTAATAAGATCAGAGCAATAATTGCAAATATTTCCATAAAATGAAGGATAAAGAAGAAATTATTATTTATCAATTCAGTCACCGTAAATTGAGAAACACCTAAGGTTTGTTCAAAAACTGTTTTAATTATTAAAGGAGGAACATCCAAAGTCAGAATAAATTTCGCTAAAAATAGACCTGATATACTACTAGTTAGTACAATTAATATATCAATCAATTGCAATTTCTTATGATAGATGTAGGTGAGTATAGTTAATAGAATAAATAATTCAAATATTGGTCCTATAAATTGAAGTATATTTTTATCCATAAAAAATAATCTCCCTAATAACAAGATATATCCAAATACAAATAATGTCCCATATACTTGTAAGGTAATATTTTTTACTCTAAATATATACAAGATGAATAATAAATTAGTTATTAGTAATAACAATTTAAAGGAGATGTATTCTGTATTTAATCCAAATGTGGCACCAATAGAACTAGCTAGTGAGAATAATAAAGCAGAATGAATAATTTTGAAAGATGTTGTCCCATTTTGTTGTCTTAATGGAATTATAGATTTTATTGTTAAATAGAGTAAAATAATCAGAAGCATTAGTGACCAAATTCTCAAGGAAGGTAATTTGCGTTGATGAAGTGACTGCGTATCTCCCAACAAAATATAAATATGATGGAGAATTAGTGTAACAAATAATGTATACTCAAATTTTTTCAATATACTTGATCAAGATTTACATATATAAGTAAACCATGATTGAGTTTTATATATCTGTATTATTCCTAACTTCCAATTTTCAAATGCTTGTTGATCAGTATCGTCTAAGAATTTGGTATTTCTAACCACTGATATAAACCACCATATAATGTATCATGTTCAATTGTTGAGTTATAAGACTTGGGAATTATTAAAACTTCATCATCTACGGATTTATTGTTTGTTATCAAGATCAATTTTGTCTTAGCAATAATACTTTTGGTAAAACTTACATCATGATTTGGAATAATAACTAACCACGGTTTTGTTTCATTAATAATATCGTTAATATATTCTAGTCCTCGTTCATCCAGTGGACAGAGTAACTTAATTCCTTTTCCAAAATTCAATACTATTGCAAGAGGCTTGGAAGTATCAATGCTTATTGTTGGTTCCTTTGGTAGTATATTTTTTTTAATAAATTTGGTTGTTTTCCATTTTCCAGGGGTAAACATATATTTAATCGTTTTGTTTACTCCTTCAAGGATATTATTTTTATTTTCCTGTTTTTCTTTTAATTCCTTTTCAGTCTCATTAATAATATTCTGATATACAGGCACTATTGATAATCCAGAAATTATTTCTTCATTATGGCTAATTATTCGTAACTGTTTTACTGAAAGCCCATTTTCTCTGAAAAAACCTGCTGATTCTTGGTTTGTAATTATAGGCTTGTTTGATAATTCTGCAAGTTTTAATGTTCGCTTGATCATCTCTTCATTCTTGATTGAAGTTTCCAAGGATAAGATATGTGTAAGATTATCTGTATTTATTTCTATATCATTTTCTCTGGCAATTCCTGATAATTTTCCTTTTTTACCTGGGTTGATGTAAATATGTAGTTTTCTTTTATTACTTTGGACGATTTCATATGAAAAATCATCATAGACTCGTATGTAAACTACCATATATCTATAAATCAGTTTGATACTTATTTAATTATTGTAATTATATTTCGATTAAAGGTAAAATCCATTCTATAATCAATCAGATAAAAAATTAATTTTCTTACTTGTTAGGTTTCCTAGTTATATAAATGACGTGCAACATAAAAACAATAAAAATCGAAAATGAAATCAACAAGTTGGACAATGTATCTGCTTTGATAATTTTTTTAAGTTTTAGTATTACTGCACCATATATTACGACCACATAAATTTCATTATTTTCATCTAAGCTAAAACTAGATAATATACCTTCAATATGAAAGAGCTTTTTTACACTAATTACAGTGAAATCGTTTTCATCAAAAGTTAATGCAAATATTCCCCCTCCATAATCTGCAAAAATATATTGACCATATAATTCCGGAAACTCACTACCTCTATATACAAATCCTCCTATAACTGCTCCTCCTATGGGTACATCAATTGAATCTGATTCTTCATGTGGATATGAGTAGATAGGCATAGTTATTCCAGTAGTATTACAATCTAAATATTCATTACAATATTCACCTTCTGTAATATTCCATCCATAGTTTTGACCGCTCTTCACAATATTAATTTCTTCATATCTGGTTGCACCAACATCTCCAACCCAATAGTCTCCTTTAACGGGATCAAAACCACCTCTCCATGGATTTCTGAAACCATATGCATAAATTTCCTCCTTGTACCCTTGTGAATTATTAAAAAATGGATTTGTACTTGGAATTGCGTAGTTTTTACCATTTTGCTGGCTGTCAACATCAATTCTGAGAATTTTACCTCTGAAATCATCTAAGTTTTGTCCTGAAGTCGAAGAATCGCCAACATTGATGTAAAGAAAACCATCAGGTCCAAATACTAAATTACCTCCAACATGATAATCCGACCATTGATCATAATTCAAGAGTATTAGTTCACTACTTATATTTCCTTTTAATGGATTATTATTTTCAATTTGAAATCGAGAGATAACTGTTTCAAAACACGGATTACAATGGATATCTGTTGGTCTATCTTGATCGAGAGTAGTATAAAATACATAGAAATAACCATTTTGTTTGAAATTTGGATGGAATGCAAGTCCTAGATTTCCTCCCTCTCCAATAATCGCAACTTTTTCAGTAAGATCCAAAAATAAAGATGATTGGCTTGGATTATCCTTTTGGAAAACTTTAATGTTACCCAAAAATTCCTGAACATAATAATAATCACTTGATGAATCTGCATAACTAAATGTCACTGGATACAGTAAATCTAAATTAGGGAATGCATTAACCATATTATAATCACTATATGGACTTCCATAATTTTTAACTGCTCCAGTTGTAGTAGGTGAAATAATCATTCCCAATAACAATAATAAAATGCTAAAGGATTTAATGAATTGAAACTTCATATTC
Organism: Candidatus Heimdallarchaeota archaeon; assembly: GCA_029882335.1. Taxonomy (GTDB): domain Archaea; phylum Asgardarchaeota; class Heimdallarchaeia; order Heimdallarchaeales; family Kariarchaeaceae; genus JAOUKW01. Next base: position 4,477 of record JAOUKW010000051.1, read on the forward strand.
AATGGTTCAATAAGTTATATATTTGAATTTCATTTCCTCAAAAAATAATTGAACAATATTATTATAACAAACATCTAAATTTCAGAAATTTTAATAAATTAAAATTATAAATTATTTAAGATAATTGGAGAAAAAATTAACCACCAGAAATTAATGGAATAAAATGAATTTCTACTGCATTAAGTATAATTTTTCCCATTCCTTCAGAATTTTGGATTCCATCAACAATTATTGAAATGTCATCTCTAATACTGTTTCCTTCAAATATCCTTTGACTAAATCCTGGAAATTTCAGCTCTAGTATTTGTATCATTTCTCGTATCGTTTTAACTTTTAATTCAATTTTATCTATACCATCAGTGAGGTCCTGCATTAGCGATGGGATAAATATAACAGTCATTTATTTTACCTGATTGATTGATTCAAATATATTCTTTGGTGACATTGGGAGTCTATTCAAACGATGCCCTATAGCATCATTAATTGCATTCGCGATTGCAGCGGCAGGTGGTACAATTGGTACCTCTCCGACTCCTTTGACTCCAAAAGGATGGTCCGGATCTGGAACTTCAATTAATACGGTATCTATCATAGGTAAATCATAAGATGTTGGCATTCTATAGTCTAACAATGTATGATTAACTAAATTGCCAGTATCATCATATATGTATTCTTCATTTAATGCCCATCCTATTCCTTGAACGACACCACCTTGAATTTGTCCTTCAACATAGCTGGGATGAATTGCAGTACCTACATCTTGAAACGCAGTGTATCTTAGAATTGTAACTTTATACGTTTCAGGATCAACTTCTACATCAACAATATGTGTACCAAATCCTGGACTTGCCCTTTTTGGATGGATTGATGAACTTGCTGTAACTGGATTCCCTTTCATTAATTTGGCTAGATCAATAAATGAAATTTCCTTATCTGAAGATGTAAAATTACCTTTACTATAAACTATATTTCCTATCTCGGTTTCGAAATGAGCAGCAGCCTTTTCTTTCATTAAACGAATGAGTTCATTTCCCAAATTATGAGTTGCCCATCCTGTGCTATATGTAGTTCTACTTCCGTAGGTACCTTCTGTATATCCTATTGAATTAGTATCAACAACCTTAGGAATAATTGATTCATATGGTAATTCCATAGTTTCTGCGAGTTGCATGGCCATGGATGCTCGAGAACCTCCTATGTCTGTAGAACCCTCAATTAAATTAACGGTTCCATCTCCGTTAATACTTGCATATACACTTGACTTTCCAGCATAATTAAACCAAAAACCAGTAGCAATGCCTCTTCCTTGATATTTTCCTCTTAATTTTGAATGGTAATGAGGATGTGCTTTTATTTCTTCTAATATTTCTATCAAACCAATGCGTCCATATGTAGGACCGTCTATACGCCTATCACCTTCTTTCACTGCATTTATTAATCTTAATTCAATGGGATCTATTTTCAACTTAACCGCGATTTCATCAATAATAGATTCAGATGCAAAAATTGCATTTGTTGTACCTGGTGCTCTATATGGTTCGCTTTTCGGTTTATTGACAACCACATCATATGCATCTATTAATAAATGATCCAACTTATATGGAGCGAATAAACTAACAGCTCCACCTCCGACTGGCGATCCTGGATATGCTCCTGCTTCATAAGCTAAATAGGCATGGACTGCAGTGAAAATACCATTATTTTTAGCACCAAGTTTTACTTTGATATATGAGCCTGATGTAGGACCTGTTGCCATGAGTACGTCTTTTCTCGACATGGTGATTTTCACTGGAAGTGATCCACTCTTTTTTGATAATAATATAGCTACTGGATCTAGGTAAACCGAGACCTTACCACCAAATCCTCCACCAATTTCCATTGGTATGACATTTATCTTGGATAATGGAATATTTAATACATCTGAAATCTGCTGTTGAGCGATAAATGCACCTTGAGTACTCGTCCAAACGGAAATATCACCATCATTATTGTAGAGGGCAGTTACTGATTGTGGTTCGATATATCCCTGATGTACCATAGAAGTATAAAACTCTCTTTCAATTATAATATCTGATTCTGCAAAGCTGTCTTCAATATTTCCTCTCTTTAATTGTATATGTTTGGCAATATTGGTTGGCTTGTCAATTTTCTCTCCCATACTTACTGTTCTTAACTCTTCAAGAAGAATTGGTGCATCTTCTTTCATTGCCTCTCTTACGTCAAGCACTGGGGATAAGATTTCATACTTAACTATAATCTTCTCTATTGCAAGTCTTGCTATGTTTTTATCTTTAGCTGCAACTGCTGCTATTGGATGACCTTGATAGAGTACTTTTTCCTTCGCTAAAATATTATTACTCCTATAGCGTATATTTACAGCTCCTTCTCCGACCTTTTTTGTTACATCTTCCAAACTTGGGAAATCTTCCGCAGTAATGACTGCTTTTACACCTTCTATTGCAAGTGCCTCTTGATAATCAATAGAGATTATTTTTGCATGAGCATGGGGACTTCGTAAAATTTCACCATATATCATTGAAGGAAGGTTTATATCACCTCCATATAAAGCCCTTCCAGTTACTTTATCTGTACCATCCGGTCTTTTCGGACGAGTACCGATTACCTGAAATTTTTTCTTTTCTCTAACTAAATTACTCTCCTGCATACTTACTCATCTCCTTTATTATTTGAAATTTTAGCAACATCAATAACTGCACGTACTATTTTATCATAACCCGTACATCTACAAAGATTTCCGGCCAATGATTTCCTAATTTCTTGTTCAGTTGGATTCGGATTAATATCCAACAGGTTCTTTGTTGCGATAATAAAACCAGGTGTGCATATACCACATTGTAGAGCAGCCTCCTCTAAAAATGCATTTTGGATGGGATGCAAATCATCTTTACCAGCTAATCCCTCTATAGTTTCAATTTTCTTACCTTCAACTTCCACTGCTAATACTAAACACGAATTAACCAGTACACCATCAATAATCACATTACATGCACCACAATTTCCATTATTACATCCTTCTTTTGTTCCTGTTAATCTTAGATTTTCTCTTAAAATACTAAGTAAACTATCTCTGGGTTCACAAATGAACTCTACACGCTCATTGTTTATTGATGTTTGAATAAACTTTTTCATATTCATTTAATTAACCTCTTGTTGATTTGACGCTCTTTCAATTGCTTTCAATAATGTACGTTTAGTTAATACTTTTGAGAGGTGTTTTCTTTGTTCCGCACTACCCCTCATATCTGTTATTGGATTTATTCTTGTAGAAATGGATTGGCCAATATCATCAAGAATTCTATCCAAATTTTCGTCATTAATAGCCATTCCAAGTAGTGGTTCAAATACATCATCAAAGTATCTAGGAGTTGCGTCAACTGCACCTAAAGCTAGCCTTGCAGTTGTAATGTGACCTTCTTTAATTTCTACAGATGCACCAACACCTACAACAGCGATATCCATCTCATTTCTAGGTATGAATCTAAGATAAGCAGCACCAAACTCAGGATCTACTTTAGGTACTCTAATACCAGCTAAAAATTCATTCTTATTCAGGACATTTTTCCCAGGTCCTGTACAGAATTGCTCTACAGGGACTTCTCGAATTCCATCTTTACTTTCAATTATGCATATTGATTTATGAACGATTAATGCTGGAATAGAATCTGCTGCAGGAGATGAATTACATAAATTTCCACCTACACTTGCTCGGCCTTGAATTTGTACTCCACCAATTAATGAGATTGCATCAATCAAACCTGGATACATTGTTTTTACTTTGACATCTTGACAAATATTAAGGCAGGATACTGCAGCACCAATGTATAAACCAAGAGTATTATCAAATGACAATTCATTCATCTCATTTATATTTTTGACATCAACTATTATTTCAATATCCTTCTTGCCCTCTCTTAACTGAGGTATTAAATCGGTACCACCACTCAGGAGTTTAATCTCCTTGTTCTGTTTATCTAATAATTCTGATAACTCATCTTTGGATTTGACCCTGATATAATCGAAATTTTGCATGCTAGTAAGATCACTTTGATATGTACAAATAAAAATTCATTGAAATTACAAATATTACTATGAGTAAATTTAACAAATAAATCAGGAATAAGGAATTAGGAAGTGAAATGATATAACAAGAGAAATCGAATTGTGGGATAAAATACATAAATTAATATCCAAATTTGATCTATGTTTGGTTATTGTTTCTAATAGTAATGGTAGCTCTCCTGGTAAAAAAGGATTTAAAATGCTTATAGATCACTCAGGTAGGGTATTTGGAACAATCGGTGGCGGAATCATGGAGGCTAAAGTAATCTCTAATATCATACCAAACCTAGGAAGACAAGGTATTTACAGAGAAATATTGGTTCATCGAAAAAACGATGAAAATGCATCTGGGCTTCAATGCTCGGGTAATCAAGAAATTATCCTAATATATTTTTCCCCTGCAGATCAATCAGAAGTTACTAACATTCTCAACTGCTTTCAAACAAATACTATCTCTAATTTAATTATAACCAAGGATAAATTATTCGTAAGTGGGTATACTACTGAAGGTGGAATAAATGAGGTATCTAATGCTCTTAATGTAGAAATATTATACCATGAAATTATCGGAAATCCTCATAAAGCATATATTTTTGGTGCGGGTCATGTTGGTTCTGCTATTTCATCCGTTCTTTCCTTTCTCGATTTTAAAGTAACTATATTTGATCCTAGAGAAGAGGCAAAATCATTTCAAATGGAACGTAAATTTGGTGACTTAAAGATTGGTAAATACGAAGATTTACACTCTGAAATTATTGAAGGAAAAAGAACTTTTGTAATTATCACATCAAATTCTATTGATAATGATATTGAGGCGTTAAAATATTGCATAAATAAGAAATTAGCTTATATCGGATTCATGGGTAGTAAAAAGAAAATTCAAATTGCAAAACAAGCTCTAGGTGTTGATTTTAGTAACGTAAATGCTCCGATAGGAATTAAAATTCCGAATAAAACGCCTGAAGAAATTGCTATTAGTGTGGCTGCAGAGATTATTCAAATAAAAAATAGCTAAGTCATACTCAGGAAAACTAAATATGAATGCCAAACAAAATAATATCCTAGAAAAACGATTTCCTCTCTGGATATTGGCTGGTGGAAAAGGAAGTAGAGTCGGTAAAAGCAAAGGACTTATAGAGATAAATTCAAAATTATGGATAGTTCATTTAATTGATAAATATGCTGAATTAGATGGTTCTTCTGTCTTCATCGGACTTGGTGCAGATTCAGAAGAATATTATAATGCAATTTCATGGTTACCTAAACCGAATCATCAGGGCTATTATCAAGATTTAATAGTACATACACTAATTAATGAAGATTGGAGAAATGGTCAATTTTCTACTTTATCAATGATGAGTCAAGAATTTAATTCATCATCACCTGTATGGATGCTACCTGTCGATTGTTATTTACCAAATAAAGAATTACTTGTAAAATTAGAAAAGGAAAAGGATTTGCATTCGCTAGTAGTGATCCCAACTTTTGAGGGCAGACGTGGTCATCCTATAATCATAGATGGATCTTTAAGACAAACTTTCCAGAATTATGATGTGAAAAATCAGGCATCAAGGTTAGATTATATTATTCGATCTCTAAATGATAATAAAGTAAAGCTAATTGAAGTTTCTGATCCCAAAGTGCTTACCAATTTAAATTATCCACATAATTGGGATATATTGAAAAGTAGTTGAATGAAATCTGATTATTTAGGTTCATTATATTACAATTTATATTTATCTATTATCTAAAGATTCGTAATACAATTAATAGTTGATAAAATGAAACTAACCTCTGCAATGGTAATATTTTCATACTTTAAACAAGCTTTTGTTATCAACAAGAATATCGAACGATTAACAATATATTTAACTAAACATGGTATAAATCAATTCATGATAGGAATGATTTTAATATATTCAAGATACAGAATGATTATCCATGAAATCTATTGCAATTCATTCGCACAAAGGTGGTGTCGGGAAATCAACAATTTCAGTTAATTTAGCTGTTTTGTTATCTAAAGCTGGATATAATGTATGCTTGATGGATTCAGATTATTCAGGGCCAAATCTTTATACTTTTTTTAAAGCAGTTAATCATAAATATTTAAATGATTTTTTTGAGGATAATGCAACTGAAGCAGATATTATGGTAGACGTATCCGATCAACTAGGTGTCTCTGGTAAAATGTATCTTGCATTAGCAGATCCCACTGCAGATTCTATTGAGAAAATGTTGAGATTGGACAATACCGCAGCGACAAACATGCTAAAGAAGTTGATGAAATTAAAAGGTGCAATAAAGAAGGACCCTTATAATATAGATTACTTAATTCTTGATACAACCCCTGGTATTGGGTTGACAACTATTAATTCATTTATTTTAACTGATGTTATCCTATTTATCATAAAATTGTCTAATGCAGATATAGTAGGTACTGCTTATATGATCTCTGGTTTACTTGATTCTCTTTATAATCGTACAACTATGGTTGCTAATATGATCCCTCCTGAAAGAATCGAAAATCAAGATATGAGAGGAGAATTAGAGGGATTAATTGCTAAGAAACTTGCTGAAGAAACTGGAGTTGGTGCAATTGAATTCTTAGGATGGATTGCAACAGATACTGAATTTCAAAAAGTTGAATTTGACAATGCGGTTAAGCTATTAAAAGGTACATCTGATAAAAGAACCATATTTACCTTGGATCAGCCAGATCATCCATTCACTCAAAGTCTGAATAATATTGTAAATCTTCTATTCCCAGCAATTGCTCAAGCTGATAGTACTGATAATTCTGTCTAGGTGATATTATTGATTGTTTATGCTGTATACATAATAACAAATGATGGACGTCCATTAGTTAGTGAATATTTTCAATCACATGCAAATTTGCCTAATGACATAAATCTTAGCGCTTTATTAGCTTCTGTACAGATGTTTTCCGAAGATATTACATCTACAAAAGGTGCAGCAGAAAAATTTCAATTAAGAGGTATGACATATCATTTGAAGAAATTCGGTGATTTTCAAATTGTTATGGTAACTGATGGTGATAGCTCGCCAGCAAAACTAATTAACAATCTAGGTTGGAGATTCATGCAACAATATGTTGATGAAATTGAAGATTGGAATGGAAATACTGGAATATTTTTAGATTTTCATCCATTTATTCGTGAGGTAGTAGGTAGAGAATCTACTATAGATATAGCTGGAACACTAGATCCAACTAAAAAGTTAACAACTGCTGTAATTTTTAAATTACCAAAAGATGTTCAAAATACTGCACTTGCAATAGTAAGTTTAGAAAGTGCAACTGCAAATCAAATAGCTGAAGAAATAGATGATACATTAGAAAATGTAAAGAGCTATTTAGCTGTGTTGCAGGAAGAAGGTTATTTAGGACTTAAAGATGAAAGTGGAGAAAAAGTATACTTCATTTCATAATTAAAAATTAATTTCCAATTTTTTACAAATTTTCCTAAACTCGATATGAGGTTCAACAATATTTGTATTTAGCTTGAATTCAACTTAAATTATTATCAAATTACAAAAATTTTATATCAATTGCCCTATGTTAGGTAGAAATCTGAATATATAAGAAATTAATTTGTGAAATATCCAATGATAAAAATTTTACTTGTCGGATTAGGTGGATTTGTAGGTGCTATTTTACGTTATGTTATTAGTGGTTGGATTCAAAAAAGTTCAACGAGCTTTCCTTTAGGAACCCTTGGAGTAAACGTAATTGGAAGTTTTTTCCTAGGTTTCATCATGTTTAGCTTCGAAAATAAGGGAGTATTTTCAGATGAGACGCGAATTTTTCTAACAATTGGTGTTTTAGGTTCCTTCACAACAATGTCTACCTTCAGTTATGAGACATTCCAGCTATGGGACGATAATATTGTTTATTTTTTCATCAATATTTTATTAAATCTATTTTTATGCCTCTTTGCTATTTATTTGGGACGAGTATTATCATATTCTATTGGGGGATAAATAATTTAGATGATTTAGGTGACTAGCTAAAAAAATGAAACATCAAAATTATAAATTATTAAAAAAAGATGATAAAGAGTTGATTTTATGAAACAAGAAGATAATGCAATTTTATTAAAAGTCTATATTGGTGAATCAGATGAATATGATGGGAAAAAATTGTACAAATACATTATTGAAAGAGCAAAAGAACTAAAGATAGCTGGGTGCACCATATTTCGAGGAGTATCTGGATATGGGAATAATAGTGTTATCCACACTACATCAATTCTACGATTATCATCAGACCTGCCAGTATTGATAGAAATTATTGATTTACCCAATAAAATCGAGTTATTTAAAAGTGAACTTGACTTGGTAATAAAACAAGGATTAATCGTTGAAGAAAATGTCAAGGTATTTCGATATCAATAAATTCAATTTATTTTTACTCAAAAATAAGAGTACAATAATTTTATCGGTATACAATTTATATATTCTCTCTCTATTTCCCTCTTCAAATTAGTAGCTGACTAAATAAACTGATGGAAAGAAATAAATTTTTAAATTTATTAAAAATAATTTGAATGTAGAAATAATTTATTATTTGAAGAATATAATTTACAAATATGGAAATCCCCTCAATGGAATCAAAATCATTGGAGTATATTAATAAAGAAAAAGAAGTAGTTTCTCCTAATTACACACCGATACCTGCTGTACTTTCTAAAGGTGAGGGTATATATGTTTGGGACGTTGATGGTAAAAAATATATTGACTGTCTATCCGCTTATTCCGCGGTAAATCAGGGGCATGGTCATCCGACTATCAAAGAAGCAGCAATTAATCAAATCAATACTTTAACACTAACCTCTCGAGCATTCTTTAATGATCAATTAGGCTCTTTCATTGAGAGACTTTGTGAATACACTGGTATGGAGATGGCTTGTCCCATGAATACAGGTGCAGAAGCAGTTGAAACCGGTATTAAAGTCGCACGAAAGTGGGGTTATGAACAAAAGAAAGTAGAAGTGAATAAAGCAGAAATAATTGTATGTCATGATAATTTTCATGGAAGAACAACCACTATTGTTGGATTTTCATCAGATCCTGATACATATTCCAATTTTGGACCCTATCCTGCTGGATTTGTTCAAATCCCATATGGTGATTTAGAGGCCTTGAAAAATGCAATTACACCTAATACTGTTGGATTTTTAATAGAATTAGTTCAAGGAGAAGCAGGTGTTATTGTTCCTCCCGAGGGATTCATTGAGGCCGCATACAAAGAATGTAAAGAAAACAATGTTTTATTCATTGCCGATGAAGTCCAAACTGGATTTGCAAGAACTGGCAGAGATTTCTGTTATCAACACTTTGATATTAAACCCGACTTGCTATTGGTGGGTAAAGCCCTTGGTGGAGGTATTATGCCTATTTCTGCAACTCTTGGTTCTAAAGAAATTATGAGTGTATTAACTAGTGGTACTCATGGTAGTACATTTGGTGGAAACCCCCTCGCATGTGCCATTGGTAAAGCTGCTATTGATGTATTAGTCAATGAAGGTCTCGCTAATAAATCAAATGAATTAGGTAAATATTTCAAGGAAAAATTAATGACACTTCCCCAAGAAATTATCAAAGAAGTCAGAGGTATTGGATTACTTTTAGCAATTGAATTTAATGAAAAAGGTGGATTGGCAAAGAAATATGTAATGGCTATGAAAGAGAAAGGTTTACTTGCAAAACAAACTCATGATACTACCATACGATTTGCACCACCATTAGTTATAACGAAAGAGCAAATTGATGAATCATTTATAATCATCCAATCTGCTGTTGAGGAAGTAATGAAGACATTATAAAATATCATTCGATCAGAAATATTGATCTAATATCATTTAAAATAACAATACACATTTCATAAGAACTAATTTTATGAAATATTATCTCGTATCTTTAATTACAAAAAAGAACATCCAGCAAGTTAAAACTGGTAATGATTTAACCATACAGCATTTGAAATAACAAGCGATTTTCTTGTTAAAACATATTTTGGATTTGGGATAATCCTTCAATTAATTTGTCAATATCCTCAATTGTATTATAGATATGAGTAGAAACTTGAACCGTACCCTCTAAGTCAAGTGAGAGCATACCTGCATGGGTGCATATCATTCCTGATCTTACTTGTACATTAGCTATTTCATCTAATAACATACTAACATCATGAGAACCTATCCCAACAATATTAAAACAAGCAATCGATGATCTATTCGGATTACCCATTCTATAATCTAGTAAAGGATCAACAAGTGTATGTCTTTCAATTTCTTGTAATCTATCAAGAAAATATTTCATCAATTCAATTCGATGTAAGGCAATGGCATCATTTCCAAGTTTTGCTATGTATTTAAGTGATCTAGCCAATCCTATCATTCCGGCAATATTTGGTGTCCCTGTTTCAAATCTCTCTATGTTCCTCATCTGACCATAATCACTTTCTGTTACAAATCTAACTCCACCTGAACCAGGAAATGGATTATACATATTTGTTAAATAATCTTCACTAACAAATAGTAAACCTGATCCCTGAGGGCCTAGTAAATCGATACTTCCATCCATAATTCCTATGTCAATATCATGATTATTCAGATTTATATTTGATTGGATAATACTTCTACTATAGTCAATAGCTATTACTCCCGATTTTTCTCTTGCCACCTCTGATATTCCGGCAATGTCTCTATATAATCCTAATAAAGGACTAACATGACCAAATACAAAGGTTGACTTATTTTGCATCTGTCTGAGATGCTCTGTAAGATTGAATTCATCTTCAATGCCAGTTAAAGTTAAATTTATTTTTCCCAATTTCTTCAAATGAATTAATGGTGCAAGCATTGAATGATGCTCAAATACAGAAGTAACTATATTTGGTTTCTCTTCCTTTAGTAATAAGGAATTTAAAAAAATATTCCAACCATAATCTGCATTTGGAATCCATGCATAATTTTCAGGTACTCCACCAAGGTATTTAGAATAGATTTCTTTAGCCTCAATATATTTTTCAGTTGCTTGTCTAGCGGATTTATATAAACCTGTTCGGACAGTATTGTTAATCTTAGTAGAAAAGGAAGATTGAT
>JAOUKW010000386.1 GCA_029882335.1 Candidatus Heimdallarchaeota archaeon
AGTTGTAATGTTTGGAATAGAAATCATGTTTTCAGTAGAATTGTTCCTTGTATCATGCAGTTTAATAAAAAATATAGGAGTACAGCAGATTAAAATAAGAGATACAATGAATGGTCTTTGTAAATTATTTTCAGAGGCAATCGACCCGGCTAAAAATGCACCTAAAGTAGTACCAAAATAGACACTCAATTCCATTAACGAAATACCCTTTGCACGATGCAGTGAAGTTGCAACATCAACAATCATAGTTGTTGAAGATGCAAATAAGAGACCAATTCCAAAACCAACTAGTGAATTCCCAAGTACAAATCCTTCCAATGAGCTTGTATATGCTAAAAAAATACTTCCTAATAATATAAAGATGAAACTAAATTTCACTGTTTTATCTCGTCCCCATTTATCCGATAACCTACCCCCTAATAAATTACCAATTGCTTTTGTAGTACCAAAAATTGCTAGAGATATTGCAGCACCTAGAATAACAAAGTTTGTAAATGATGACGATAAATCCGAAATATAATGTGAAAGTGCAGTTCTCTGAACACCCAAAGCTATTGATGAAATTGATAATATACTGATTAAAGAGAAAAGAAAGGTACTATTTTCGTTTATTATACTTCTAAATGATTTATTATCCATATTTTAAAGTATTAATATTCGTTTTTTAAACTAAAGGATTTACTATTAAAAATAAGTAAAATCATAACTAGAGTGGAAAACAAAGAAAGACTTTTGATAATTTTTGGTTAAATTCATAAATTCTGCTAACTTTTTGATTATCAATTATTATTATATTAAGATACTTGGCAAATCACCTATGTCTTATGAACCAACTATTTATAGGATGAAATTAAAAGAGTTCAATAGAAATTACGATATTAAATAGGTTTCAAGAATTAACTTATTTTTTATCTTGAATTCATTAGGCAGGTGCAAAAAATTTCTATTCAGCGTATTGTTGCAAAATTAGTTCTTTGTGGTTCTTATGGTGTTGGTAAAACAAGCATTCGTAGAAATTACATGGGTGAAACATTTATTCAAGATCACTTAAGTACATTAGGAGCAGATTTTGCGGTAAAAAGAGTCGATGTGAAACCCCAGGTAGTATTAGAATTACAAATTTGGGATTTAGCAGGTCAACCTGGTTTTGAAAGTCTAAGAAGGAGATTCTTTAAAGGTTCTGCAGCTGCACTGATGGTATTTGATCTTACAAGAGAATCTACATTCGAGGATTTAGATTCTTGGTTTGAACAATTATGGAGCAGTCAAAAATCAAAAGATATACCAATTGCAATTATTGGTAATAAAATTGACTTAGCAGATGCTGCACATGAAGAGAAGGTAAAGAATTATATTAAAAATTTAAAAGAAGAACATGGATTAGAAAATACCTATCTCTCATATTATACTACCAGTGCAAAAACTGGAGAGAATATACAAACCGTCTTTGCAGAGATTTCCGAAACTTTATATCATAAATTAAAAGATACTGTATAACGATAAAATTCCACAATGAAACATAAAAGTCAATAAAAAATATAATTACACTCATCAAAACTTTATCTCAATAGTGGATATTTTATAAGAAACTTTTTTATTTCATATTGTTGATGCATTGAGTAACGGTATGAATTTTAAGATAGTAGAGACAATAGAAATGGATAATTCCTCCAAAGTAATTATACAAGCATTTACTGGAAGTGGTTTAGTCGCCTCTATTGCATCACATCAACTTATCTATCAGTTGAACATGATAGAAAAGGGATATATTTCTTCTCCACTTATACCTTCACTTGGTATTGTAAGAAACGGTTTAATTCAACGTCCTATTAGATTGTATGAAAATAAAGATTATATTCTGTTATTATCCGAGGTAGGCATTCCACATGAGAATTTAAATGAGTTTATTGAAAATTTATTTAATTGGTATCTATCAATGGAACCAATTGCTATTGTAATAATTGGTGCACTACCCACCGGGAGATCTGCAAATGCTATTGACTTAAGATATAAAATTGTAGCTTCTGATGATGAAACTCGTCTCCAATTAGAAAGCAAAGGAGTAAATATAATGCCACAAGGAGCGGTTTATGGTTCAGTTGCCTTATCTTTATTAGAAGCATCAAAATATAAATTGTCTAGTTATGCAATACTACCCGATTGTGTGGCAACTGTTCCTGATTATCTCGCTGCAAAAAAAGTACTACAAATACTATCAATAACCCTCAACACAAAAATCGATTTCAGCATATTCGAAACCAATATCGAGGAACTCAAATTACATTTAATTGAAAAAGAAAATCAAAGAGAAGAGAATGAAATTTATGAAGATTATGATTCTTATAATGATTTTGATGATAGTGAAGATGATGATCTTTCAAAATTTATCTAAAATTAGGGAAAATATTTATCTATCAATTGGTTTGTAATCATTGCATTTCCTTACACAGGGATATTGTTGTTTTTTAATTACCAAACAAAGAAAGCTTTTTCCTTTTATTTGACAGCTTTTACATAAGGAATCTAATGGTATTGATAGGGGCCCCGTTATATCATATGTTTTTTGTAATTCAATTACGCTCATATTATTACCTTTTATCGATTAATTATCGATGATGATCAAAATTGATCTAGCTTAATTATAGGTGGGATGGGGGTTATCCGACAGACAATCCATCTGTCTAAGTACACTTTATTTTAGTAGTATTTAAACCCTTTGTGATTTCGCTCTTATAGAATGATTATAACTCATTTAAACACCATTGTAAATTGAATTTTTTTAATATTCTTATAAATAGCGCCTAATAATTTTGAGTAAAATCTTATATACTAATTAAAATTTTAAAATAATGTTTATCAATAAAGAAGACTATAATTTATTTATGGAAGGTAATGATCACTCAAATCCGTTTGTGGCTAGAGGTGCTACATTATATAACAAAAAAAAAGATAAATCAAAGAGTGAGGATAAATTACCCAATCACAAACCAAAAACATTCCAAACAAATATACTACCTGTTTATCAAGAAGCCCCAGATATACATAACGAGGATAAATTAATTCATTTTCTTCAGGCAAATGGTATTGAAACAAACTCTTACAAAAAAAAGTACATTATTCGAAGATTACGGGTTCGTATGGGTAGACTACAGATAAATTCATATCAGGATTATTTAGATTATTTAAAGAATACTCCAAAAGAAATTGCTGAAATTCAGGAATCTTTAAGCATCAACGTTACTAGATTTTTTAGAAATCGTGATTCCTTTGAAAAAATAAAGTCCACTGTATATCCGGATCTCTTCAATTCAAATAAAGAAGTTAGAATTTGGTCTGCGGGTTGTGCTGTTGGAGCAGAACCATACTCATTAGCCATGCTGGCTCATGATACTATGCCATCAAATGTAAGAGTATCAATTACAGCATCTGATGTGAAGGACGAATTATTACAAATAGCTAGGTATGGTGTCTATACAGATTCATATCTTGCAGAATTAAAAGATCACGAGATATCAAGATATTTTAATCATTCAAATTTAGATGAATACAGAATTAAACCCGAAATTAAAAGAATGGTAAATTTTATTCAACATGATTTAATGAAGGATGAATATCCCGGAAAATATGATTTAATTGTTTGTAGAAATGTGTTAATCTATGTAGATAGAGATGCACAGTTTGAAATTATAAACAAATTTTTTAATGCGTTAAAAGCTGGTGGATATCTTATTTTGGGTAGGACTGAAACTTTATTTGGCAACTGGAAGTCGACAGTAAATATTATTTCTACTAAGCATAGAATTTATCAAAAAATATCTGATGAACAGTATAAACCTATCGATTTGGAAAGTGTTAGTGAAAATCGATCTAGATTCAGTGATACTGATAGAACTAGAAGAAGTAGTAAATATGATGGATTAACAGATTTTAGTAAAACATTTCAAGAAAGAAAGAAGATATGGGAAGATATGTTAGAAGATCACAAAAAGAAGAGACTTGAGCTTGAGGAAAATAGTAAATATCTAGC
>JAOUKW010000387.1 GCA_029882335.1 Candidatus Heimdallarchaeota archaeon
GCAAGTCTCCATCTTTTAGGTTTTACTCCTTCTACTAATGATTTCTTATCAACAGTACTTCCTATTGGAATAATTGCTGCAACAAATAAATCATCTTCTTTGTGTTTAAGTAAAATTGTTTTAGCAAAATTCGCTTTGGTAAATCCACTAACTAATACCGCTTGATCTGATGTTCTAACAGATTCAGTAAATTCAAATCTTTCGATTTCTTTTATTTCGTCAATAAATTCCAGGAATTGATTATATCGTGAATCAGTCATAATTAAAGAACTTTATTTCTTTAATTAAATCAATCTGATTGGACTTTATAATTTCGATTTATTTTTGGTATAATTGGTCGATATCCCATTTGATCTAGAAATATTAACTTATATCCTATTTTATATAATGCTTGAGTTATTCCAAAATAAGCTGTTGGTTCGAAAGTGTCTAATTCATCAATCCCTATTTCAATTCTTGCTGTATTAAACCCTAATTCTCTAACCCTCAATATCTTAATCTTATGATCTCTCTTAATGATCCTTTCTGCTTTATCAACTCGAGCTAACTGTTCTTCAGTTATTTTTACTCCTGTTACAAATCGAGAAGCTAAACATGCTGTTGCTGGTTTATTCCAATTTTTTATTCCTGCATCTTTTACAATCCATCTAACCTCCTCTTTTGTGATTTCTGCATCAACTAAAGGATTATTAATATTGTTTTCAATACTAGAACGATGACCGGGTCTATGTCCTGATAAATCAGATTTATTAGTACCTGTTACAATTAAGTCAAATTTATATTTCTCTTTGACTTCATTTAATTTATTATACAATATCGTTTTACAATAATAACACCGATTTTCATCATTATTTTGATAATTTAAACTAAGTTCGATTTCATTATATTCAATAAATTTCAGTGGTAATTTTAATTCTTCAGCAATAGATTGGGCCTCATCTTGTTCTTCAATACTAACTGATATACCTGTTTGCATAACAAGTAATACCTTTTCTCCATATTTTTTTGATAGATATGCCATACAGGTTGAATCGACACCTCCTGAAAATGCAACAATAATCTTTTTACCCACTAACTTATTTTCAATGAATTCGAGTTTATGTTGAATATTATTATGATTTATAATCCCAAGAGATAAAATCATTATCTTTTCCCTCTAATCATCCGCATCAGGGGCTTTGGGTGGCGGTCGAGTCGCTTTTTTGATAACTTCTTCATCTGCTGTCTTTTTCTTGAATAATTGAGATGGTTTTACCCATTGATCTTCGGTTGAATTTTCTTCTCTAGATGGTTCTTTCCATTCAACAACATCTGGTGATTTTGTACTTTTTGATGAAAAGCTGGTTGGTGAAGGAATACTTATTTTTTGATTTGAATGTTCTAAAGTAGATTTACTTTGAGGAGGTGATGAAATAGTACTTCCCTGATTTTGAGTTTTTTGTTTTAAAAATTCACTTGGTTTAACCAATCTCTCTGATGACTGGGGACTTGAAGTGTTTGTGTCTTGTGATTGTCTAATTGATGATTTTACCCCCATGCCACTAGATGCAATTTGAGATGGTTTAATCGTTCTATGTTCGTCTTCTAATTTACCAAGATCTGAAAATAAATCATCATCTTCTTTTTTATCCGGAGTTCTTCTATTGGGAGATAAATCTAAAGTTGATTTTTCAGTTGGTTCCCATTTTTTATTTTCTAGATCTTTATTAATGTCTAACGCGTCCCAAGAAGAATTATCCTCTTTTGTAAAGGATGATTTCCAATATCCTCCTTCAGACGGTAATGTGGTTGTGTTCAGTTGTTTTCTATTAGGTAAAACTCGATTTGGAGGTGTGATAGATGGAGAGATACTGTCTTCTTCTCTTTTTTCTACTGTTGTTTCCTCAACAGTGTTTTCATCAGGGAATTTAACTTCTCGAACCATTCTGTACTCCACATATTGATTTGATTCTTCAGAACTTTCTAGTTGATCTGAAGTATTTTTATCAGAATCAACCTGTGTAGATTGGGTAGAGGCCCATTGAAAATCTATTGTAAATTTGTTTGGTGAAATAATTAAATTAACCTCACAATCGGAATTAACTTCTATAGCAGCTTCATTTCCTTTTAAGTTGTACTCAAAAGTTCCTTTTTCCTCCAAGTTAACTGCTAAAAATCCGAAAAAATCTATTATTTCTTCTTTGGTTAATTTAACGGTATTCTTAATTATCATCTATATTTTAATTTTAATTTGACAGAATAAGAATTTTTTCAATCCTGAATACACTATAGTAATAATTAATGGAATAGATTTGGATAATTAATCTAATGGGCATTTAATAATACTGAGGCCAAAAATAGGACAATAAATCCTAAAATCATATTAATTAATCCAATTTTTTTAATTTTTATTTGATTCGAACTTAATTTAACTTTATCTTCTTCAGTGTTTATATTCGCAGCAAGTGAGACTGTTTCTGGACCTAGCTTAAATGAAACTAATGCAGCTAAACTAATCATCATCAAAATAACTACAACTTTAACATTTAATGCTGTATTATAAGTGGAGTTGGAGTTATTAAAATCATCAGGAAAATTAAAAAATCCTGAAATGACCAGCATTGCAATTGCAAACCAGGCAATTCTACCAAAATGTTTAGTCATTACTCCCATTGCCTTTCCTTTCTGATCTGGTGGAAGTACATCGATTACCTTGTAGAATACGTGGTTAATAAATATAACTCCTCCTAACCAAGTAACAACACCCGCAAGGTGAATAAAATCTATTAATATATCAAAATATGACATAATTAGTAATGATATTACATACAATTAAACGTTTTTATCTTTTATGAAACCACAGATTTAATTAAATCAGATAATATCGAACCTTCTATTTCCTTTAATTCGTACCTTACCCTTTTAATTGGCTTGTTTACATTAATAATACGAGTTATATCGATTGGAGTTCCTGATAATACTAAGTCACATTCGACAGAATTAATTACCTCTTCTAATTCTTCAAGCTGCTGTTTAGAATATCCTAGAGCTGGCAAGGCGAGATCTAATTGAGAATATTTTTCAAAAGCATTTTTAATTGTACCAACCAAATGAGGTTTTGGATCAACTATTTCGGAAGCACCATATTTCTTTGCAGCAAGCATGGCCGCACCCGTCGCAAGAGAACCATGGGTAATTGTTGGTCCATCCTCAATCACTAAAACTCTTTTATTTTTTATTTCATCGGCATTTTCCACAAATTGAGGAGATTCCGTTTTAATTAATGTTGCGTCTTTATTTAATATTCTAGCGTTATTTTCTACTATTTGGATATTTGTAGCTTCTGCAGAATCTACTTTATTTATTATTATAACATTTGCAGATCTGAAATTTGTCTCACCGGGGTGATATGTTCTTTCATGATTTGGTCTATGAGGGTCTGCCAAACAAATATGAAGATTTGGTTTTACAAATGGAGTGTCATTGTTGCCACCATCCCAAACAATTACATCTGCCTCTGTCTCTGCCATACGTAGGATTTTTTCATAATCAATTCCTGAATAGATAATAAATCCTCTATCAATGTAGGGCTCATATTCTTCTCTTTCTTCTATAGTACATTCGAATTTATCTAAATCTTCATATGTTTCATATCTTTGAGCAATTTGTTTGGTTAAGTCACCGTATGGCATGGGATGTCTCATTGCTGCTACCTTGAGACCTGTTTCTTTCAATACGTTAGTTACAAATCTAGAGGTTTGACTTTTTCCCACTCCAGTTCTAACAGCATTTATTGATATTACTGGTTTTGTACTAGTTAACATGGTTTTATCCATACTGAGTAGTTTGAAGTCTGAACCATTGGCATTAACAAGTGAAGCTAGATTCATTACTTCAACGTGGGACACATCACTATATGCAAATACACAAGTATCAATGTCTTTTGATTTGATTATTGACGCTAAATCTTTTTCATCTAAAATATCAATTCCATTCGGGTATAATTCTCCTGATAATTCAGGTGG